>JAFRKU010000047.1 GCA_017431585.1 bacterium
CACCGGACACCCATTGACTCGAACTTTTAATCGTACTTCCCGCTGCGTCCCCACCTAAAGTGGCTGCTTGCGCTCGTTTTATCAATAACATAATTACAACCTTAACTAATTAAACCAATTATCAGAATTTAAATAATTTGTACCACTGCCAATCAACATCTGAGTCACCGCCAGCGCAATCACGTACGAAAATCCCACCAGTAGCATCCCCAAAATGCTGTACATACTGTGTTTCATGGCCGTAGCGAAAGCTTCCGCCGATTTATCCGAGCGAATAATTGTTATTCCATTGATAATAATCGTCACCAGCAGTGCCGCCGCTGCCATCGCTGTCACAAAAGTGATCACTGTGTTAGCCTTTTCGACCACGCCACCAGCATTCTCCGGCGTCCCACTTATCGGGTTTTCCACCTTACCAATGTAATCGGTTGCCGCCGCACTTACCAAGTTTCGGTTGTCTATAACCGAAACTATCGATAGTAAAAAAACACCTACATAAAGTAATTTTTTAGTAATTTGTTCACATTTTTTCCACATTTCGACCTCGTTACTGCTTGTTAGTCAACTCCCATCAATCCTTTCACTATGTTCACAATCGCAAACGAAAACGCCACCACCACTAGTCCAATGATCCCCATCGTTAAATTGCGTCGCGCTTGATCCAAGCTCCCTTTTTTATCGCCGGCAAACACAATCCGATAGCCAGACGTCAGCACCAGCACAAAAAAGAACACTATCGCCGCCATCGCCACGTAAAAGGTAATTCCGGACAGCAAACTGCTCACTGAATTAAACTTGATGTGCGCTCCGCCGCGCGTGGACATTTCTTTGGTGATGTCAAAATTGGCCGCGTTGCCGTTGGGTTCTCCCACCGTCGGCGACGCCGAAGACGTCTCTTCTGCCCCCACGCGACCCACCGCCGCCATGGTCAGCAGCGCCACACTCGCTATCACTCGCCCGATTTTTTTCCACATAGACCCTATTATACACTATTTTTGCCAAATTCTCGTCCCAAAACGCCGCCACCGTGGAGTATAATACCCTCAATGGCCGCCCCGGCGGCCGCACGAAAGGACACATGACCAAAACTTTGCAACACATCGCCCTGATTCCCGACGGCAACCGCCGCTGGGCCCGCGCCCACGGCCTGCCCATTCTCACCGGTCACGCCCAAGTCACCGACCACGTCATCCCCGATCTGGTCCGCACTTGCATCCAGCAGGAAATTCCCTATTTCACTGTCTGGGCTTTCAGTACCGAAAATTGGGGCCGTGATCAAGCGGAAGTCACCGGCCTCATGGACCTTTTTGCCGGTTTGTACGATAAATTTGCCGCTCGCATCGCTGCCCAAAACGTCCGGGTCACTTTTATCGGCCGCCGCGACAACTTATCGCCCGCGCTCCAAGACATGATCGCCCGCTGGACCGAAGACACCAAACTCCATACCGGCCTGACTTTCACCATCGCTCTCAACTACGGCGGCCACGACGACATTTTGCGCGCCGTCAACAAAATCATCGCCGAAAAACGCTTGAGCGAAATCGGCGACCGCACGCTGCGCGATTATCTGGATACATCCGTCAATGATTTGCCAGATCCTGATCTCATCATCCGTCCCGGCGGCGAAAAACGCCTCTCCGGTTTCATGAGTTGGCAAGGCGCTTACAGCGAGCTGTATTTTTCCGACAAAATGATGCCCGACTTTGGCCCCGACGACCTGCGCGCTGCCATCGCCGACTTTCACGACCGTCAACGCCGCTTTGGCAAATAGTGTGATATAATACGCCCAAGCGCCTCTAGCGCAATTGGTTAGAGCATCAAGCTTATACCTTGACGGTTCCAGGTTCGAGTCCTGGGGGGCGCACGAAAGTAACCTTAGAAAGGTCACATGGCGAAAGCTCAAGTTTACATCTGTCGTGACATCACGCCAGACAATATCGTCACCATGTACGAGCGGCTCGGGATTGATTTACCGGGCAAAGTCGCCGTCAAACTTCACTCCGGTGAAGACGGCAATCAAAACTATTTGCGCCCCGAATTCGTTCGTCCCATGGTTGAGCGCGTCCACGGCACCGTTGTTGAGTGCAACACCGCCTATCCGGGTGCGCGCAACTCCACTGCCAAACATCGCCAACTCATCGCCAAACACAAATGGGACAAGTATTTCCCCTTCGATCTTATGGACGAAGACGCCGACGTGGAGCTACCCGTCGCCCATGGCCACATTTTGTCCACCAATCGCGTTGGCGCTCACTTGCTCGACTACGACTCGCTCCTGGTGCTCTCGCATTTCAAAGGTCACGCCATGGGCGGCTATGGTGGCGCTCTCAAGCAGCTCTCCATCGGTTGCGCCTCCACCGCAGGCAAAACGCTCATCCACACCGCCAGCGTTACCGATCGCCAAGAAGAATTGTTTGACAAACAGCCTACTCAAGACCGCTTTTTGGAAGCCATGGCTGATGCCGCCAGCTCGGTCGTTGACCATTTTGCCGGCCGCCTCGCTTTTATCAATGTCATGAAAAACATTTCTCGCGATTGCGATTGTGACGCCCACGCCGCCCCGCCCTGTA
>JAFRKU010000048.1 GCA_017431585.1 bacterium
CTGGTGAGCAGCGGGATGTTGTATGTGGACGTGGCGGTGGCGAAGTTGGCGCTAGACAGCGAGGCGGCGGGAGTTTACGCGGTGGCATCGTTGCTGGCGAAAGTTTTGTGGTACGCGGCCACACCGCTGATTAATGTGGCTTACACCGAATTCGTGCGAGCCGATGACAGACAAAGGCAAAAAGTGCGGCTCTGGTCAACGGGACTGCTGGTAGCACTGACGGTGACGATGACGCTAGCGTACAAACTGTGGCCGGAATTTATCATCAGGGTCGTGAGTTCCAGCGCGTATTTGAGTTTGGCACCAGTGCTGTTTTTAAGTGCGATTTGGGGCGGACTGGTGTGCATGGCGGCGTTGTGGCTGCAATACTTTTTGGCGCGCGGCGACCAGCGCGCACTGGTGGCGATTGTTTTCCCGGTGGCACAAGTGGCGGGTTTGTTGGTGTGTCATGGGAGCGTGGCGGCGATGTTGCTGATTAATATCGCGGTGGCCGGCGGTTTGTGGTTAACCTTGAAAATTTGGTATGCTCAAAAAGCTTTTTGAAAAATCACTGCTGTATTTTGGGACGCTGGTAGCCGGCAAAATTTTGAGCGCGGTGTTTTTCATGGTGCTGGCGCGACTGCTGCAGCCGGAGAAATTTGGCGAAATTTCTTTTTTTATCACGGTGGTGCAAGTGGTGAGCGTTTTGGCCGACGTGGGGCTGAAAAGTTGGTATCAAAAGGAAGCGGCACAGCGTCCCTTGGCGGAATTGTGGGCGCGATTGATTAGGTATCGGTTGCTGACGGGCGGGGTAGTAGCGATAATTGTGTGGGTGCTAAACACATGGTGGCAGTGGTTTGCGGGGGCACAATTTTATTTGTTGCTGGCGTGCATCATGGGCGAGAGTTGGCTGACGATGGCCGACGGCTACTATTTGGCGCGCTCGCAAAGTTTGCGGTTGGGTTACAAATTGATCGTGCGCAACGTGATTTTGTTTGTTTGTTTGGTCTGGCTGCGACAAGAGGCAAGCACGCTGGCATTTTTGAGTTGGTACACGCTAACTTTGTGGCTAACGGTGGGGCTGTATGTGCCGTGGCGGACGGTGGCGTGGCGACAAGTGGGGCGCAAGCTAGCGGCGCCCGACGTGAAAACGTGTGCCTCATATGCGGCGATTGACGATTTGGGCGTGCTGTATTCGCGGGCCGACAGTATGGTGATTGAGCGATTACTGGGCAGCAGCAGTTTGGGCATTTATGCGGCGGCGTATCGATTTGTGGACGCTTTTAATTTGCTGCCACAAGCTTTGTTTCACAATTTGTTTCCGGTGGCGGCCAGAAAAAATGGGGTGACGCGCGGCCAAACACTGAAAATGTGGGCAGTGATGGCGGGCATGGGAGTGGCGGTGGGTGTGGTGTTGTTTATCGCCAGCGATTTTTTGACGGTGACACTTTTGGGTGAAGCGTATGCGCCGGCGGCCGGGCTGTTGCGGATGTTTGCCGTTTTGGTGGCGCTGTTTTTTGCTAATGCACCGCTGAACACGATTATCCAAAGTTCCGACGTAGTGAGCCGCTATGTGCCATGGCTGACGGTGGCAACGATTTTAAACATTGGATTAAATATCGTGTGGTTGCCAACTTATGGTTTGTACGGGAGTGTGTATTCGATGATTGCGGCGGAATTATTTTTGACGGTGGTCAATTGGGTGATGATGAGAAAAATTTATGAGCAAAAGTAAGATGTTACTCGTGAGCGCTATTGCGCCTTTTCCCGTCACCAGCGGGGGCGCGACGCGCGTTTTTTACACTTTGAAATATTTGGGCGCTAAGTTTGATATCGATTTGGTGGCGTGTGGCGACGAGGCACAATTGACAAGTGGACAGCGAGCGTGGTTGAGCCGGCATTGTCACGATTGGAAAATAGTGCCGTTGGCTAAACGGCGTTTGGGTTCGCGCTTGCCGTATTATTTGTCGCCGTGGGATAGTCGGGAGTTGATCGGACAAGTGCAAGCGTGGGTGAGTGCGCAAACTTATGATAGTGCGCGAATTGAATTTACACAAGTGGCGTACGTGCGCGATTTGTTGCCGCGCGATTTGTACACGACGCTGGTGGTGCATGATATCAACAGTGTGACTTTTGAGCGCCGGCGCGACGAAGAGAAAAATTGGCTCAAACAACTGTGGCAAACGGAGCACTTGTTGCGAGTGCAGGAGATGGAAAAAAAATTTGTGCCCCGATGCCAAAGTGTGGTGGCGATGTCGGCACACGATGCGAAAATTTTGCGCACTGACTGGGGCGTAGAACACGTATTTGTGCAGCCCAATGGCATTGAGACAATTGATTTTGTGCCGCCCAGGAAAAACAAGCCACTGACAATTGGTTACATTGGGGGTGCCGGTCATCCACCCAATGTGCAAGCCGTGGATTACATAATGCACGATGTGAAAAAAGCGTGGCCGAAAGAGTGGGAGTGGCATTTCACTTTGGCGGGCGCGGGGTTTGCTAATTTAGCCACAAATGATGTGAATTATTTGGGAGCAATTGAGAGTACGCGCGATTTTTACGCCCAGATTGACGTGTTGGTGGCGCCGCTTTTTGCCGGCAGTGGGACACGGTTGAAAATTGTGGAGGCTTTAAGTTGCGGGGTACCGGTGGTGACCACGAGCGTCGGCGCGGAAGGCTTGGACATTGAGTCGCCGTTTTTGCGGATTGCCAAAGCTAAATCGAGCGAGTTTTTACCCAACAGCATGGTGGATTTAATTCGCTACTTGCGCCAAAATAATCCGCGCGACAATAAGCAGGCGGTGGTAGAATTAAAACAAAAGTTGCAACCGTTTTTGTGGAGGGAGATATTTAAGGAAGTGTAGCCACCAAACGCCAAAAATAGTCGTCTTGTCCAGCAAAAGGAGCAAAACCTTGGTCTTCGCGTGCTAACACTATTTGCCAGCCTTGATTTTTCAATTGAGCCACCAAATCCGGCAGATTGATAAAGCGTCGATAGTGATCATTATAGATAAATGCATCTGACTCATTGGGAACAGATTGACCGCGTTGGTATAAACTATTACGATAGCCGCGCGCTTCAATGCACAACCAGCCAGACGCTGTGACAGCCTTTTTTGTCCAAGAAAGCACGCGCTGTTGCGCCGCCGATGAAATCGAGTGCAAAGTGAAACGAGAATAAATTAAATCGTACTGTTGGTGCACAATAGGTAAGTGAGTAAAATCGGCGACCATAAATTTTAAATTGGGATGGTGATTGGTACGTTGGAGGCGAGTGATTTCCGCTTTACATTGGTCAACGGCAGTTAATTGCGCACAATAGTCAACCAGATAATGAGCATCGCGACCATTGCCGCAACCTAGCTCAATCACGTGATGTGGCAATTGGAGATAATTTTGACGCACAAATTGCGCAAAAAGCGAACACTCTTGTGGCACACTGCGATTGGTATAAACTTGTTCCCAATAATGTTGATCACTCATGTAAAATTTCTTTCAGTAAGGCAAAATCATGTTTGTCAATTTGTGACCAGTCCATATGAATATGATTGGCGTGAGGAAACTCATACCAATCACCATACTGCTCAAATAAGATTTTTTCTGGATGTGCTGGGACATAAAATTCATGTCCTTCGAATGTCGCCACAGAGGTAGGCAATAAATCATCAACAGAGCGGATCACGGGCTGAACGCTGGGAGCGGCCATTTGCAACCCCAAGAAAAAGCGAC
>JAFRKU010000049.1 GCA_017431585.1 bacterium
GAAAGGCTCTCTCCCAATTTTTCTAAAGCCATGGGTGCACCGCCTCTCTAGTGGCCGGGAAGATGTCGGTTTCCAGCTGACTCAATTGGGCGGGCGAAAAATTGGTGAGTACGTAATCGATGACAGGGATACGGCGGTCACCACCGCGATCGTCTACGCCGAGCCGAAGTAATTGAAACTCTGGTGTATCAAGTTTATTTTTGATATCATACAGGCCATTGTGGGTGCGGGGCGGGTGGGTGGTAAATTTAAATTGGCCGAATGGTAAATCGAGATCGTCGAAAACCACCAGTAAATCGGTGGCTGGATCGAGACGGTAGTAGTGAACGAGGGCTTGGACGGCGTCGCCGGAGGCGTTCATGTAGGTTTGCGGCTGAGCGAGCAAGACGTCACTGTCACCGAGAGTGGCGCGAGTGAGTTGGGCTTTGAATTTGGGGACCAGAGTAAAATCCGGGAAGTTGGCGGCGGCGGCGAAACTTTGAACCCACAAAAAGCCGGAATTGTGGCGCGTATACTGGTAGCGGCTTTCCGGATTACCAAGACCGACGATCAGACGATGATTTGGCATGGAATTAATCTACACGACAAAATGGGACTTGTCAAGGTCGGAAAAATGGTATACAATGGGGGCAGTGATGAAATGGAATGCGTATAGGCTAGCGATGGTGATGGTGGGGTTGTTTTGGGGTCTCCAGGGGGTGCAAGCGGCGGAGCACGGTTTGCAAACGCGGATCACGAGCGATAATTACACCTATTCATCCAGCTCGGTGCCGGAGCGAGCGAATTTGCGGCTGAGTTTGCAGACCAATGATCCGGCACCTAATGCCAGCATCCAGGTGCTGATTTACGCGGTGGCACCCACAGCCACGGCCAGCGACGGAATAGCGGACATTAATGCTTTTGATTTGAGCGGAGTGAGCGTGGAGTGTCCGCGCGATATACCGGGAATTTTTGAGTTTAGCGAGCCGGTGATCGAGTCGGCACAGGTGGCGAATTATTCTTTGAATGGCCGCGAATATTTTCATCGGATCACGTGTCCTTACACCGGGACGGGCACGCCGGGATATGCGGACTTTGGCTACACCAATGACAATTACTTAGTGATAAAAAACTTGATAAATCCGCAAAATGATCCTAATGAACCGCTGTCACAACTGATTTACGCCCCGATTTGGGCGAGTTTTACTTATAATGCGCCGCAAGCGATGATGACTCTCACGAGTGCGCGGAGTGTGAAAATGTTGGCCACGGTGATGCCGCAGCTGACGCTGGAACTTTTGGGCGTGCCGCAGGGTGGGCAATATTGTGGGGTGGGCAATGACAATGAAACCAGTGGTGAACTGGCCAATTTTGGTCGGACGGATAACACCAGGTTTGCCAACGTGGTCCAGGAACTGGTGATTACCACCAATATGATTCACGGCTACGTGCTGACGGCACAAATTGACGACCAAATGCGCCTGGAAGGACAAGATATCACTTGCGAGGGGGATGGCAAAAGCAATGACGGGTGTATTCCACAGGCGCAGGTGTCTGGGATGAGTAAAAATACGACCGCCGCGTGGCAAAACATTGACCAGGGGCGAGGATTGGCTTTTAGTTTGCAAAACACCGTCGGGGGCGACAATGATTTCGTTTACACCGATGGCTACCGACATTTTGCCGATCGGCAAGCGGGCGACAGTCCGGAAAAAATCATCAGCAACGGCGGCGACGTGCATTATTCGCGCAATTACGTCTGCTACCGGATGGTGCCGACGGATAGCAATTATGACGGGACGTATCGCAATCACATTTATTATACGCTGACAGTGAAATTTTGATTATGAAAAAGCGATTTTTAACCATCACGGCATCGATATTAGCTGGATTTATCGGTCTGGTTCCGGTGGCGAGTGCGACCGTGTTTCAAGAGTATTATACGGCGGATGACGACGGCGAACTCAAAGCCGAGGTGGTAATTTACGACTTGCACCCGCCGACAGCGCCAGAGTTGCTCACACCGGCCAATGGGAGCGAAACTTGTCTGGGGACGACGCCGTTTTCTTGGCGGGAGGCGACGGATAATAAAGCGGTGACGGCGTACAAATTTTCGCTGACCGGGACGCTGACAAGTGGCGAGGGCTACAACTGGGAAAAGTCTTTTGGCGGGGCGATTGAAACGGAGGAATTCCAAGTTTGGAAAGAAAACGGCGTTTTTTATCTGCGCTTGAAAAACAAATTGGGTTTTGGGAGCTATCGCTGGCAAGTGACAGCGTCTGACTCATCGAATAACAGCACAGAAAGCGGGTGGCAGAATTTCGAGTACACTTTAAAAAAATGCCGCCAAGAGTGTATTGGCAGTAGCGAAACGGGCAAAATTAGCCTCGTTTCGCCCAAAAACAGCATTGACAGCCGCTCGCCGGCGATAAATTTCGTCTACACAGGAAGTACTTTGCCAGTGAGTTTTGACGTGGAAGTGGACGGCACGGCGGTTTTTAGCGAAATTCCGGCGGTGAGCAGCAATACGGCGCGTTACACAGTGAGTCATACCCTGAGTTCAAAAAATGTGATCTTTCAGCCACTTTTTGCCTATTTACCGGAAAAAAGTGGCACGCAAAGTTACGCGATAACGGTGACGGTTTATCTAGATGACGGCTGTGTAGCCAGTGCGCAAGTGACAGCGGAGCTGACGGGCGGGAGCGCGCAAGCTTTGGTGCCACAATTGATTTCGCCCAGCGACGACACGGTGGATTCGGTGCCGATTACCACTTTTGTCTGGGATATTGCCGATCCAAGCGGGATTTTGACGGGCCAGATTTTTACGCTTAATGGCGTGAATTTGTTTAATTTGGGCACGCAAGCGACGGAGACGGATGATTATACTTTGAGCGTCCAGGAAATCACGGGCGGCGATCTGGGCAAAACTTCTCGGTGTAATTTGACACTGAAAAAGACTTCGTACACGGTGGGCGGACAAAAAGTGGGCATTTTGACCAATAATGGCAATGATAGCAACGACTGGAACCGCTGGCAAGTAACGGCGCAAGCGCGCCAAACGGGGAGCGAGGCGCCAGCTTTGGCTTCGCCGGTGTGGCGTTTCCGCTACATTGC
>JAFRKU010000050.1 GCA_017431585.1 bacterium
ATCGGCGGCGTTTGGCCACTTGTTTGAGCAGTCCCAAGCGCGAATGATCATCTTTTTTATGCGATTGCAAGTGTGCCGTCAGCTGCTCAATGGAAGCCGTCAGCAAAGCCACCTGCACTTCTGGCGACCCCGTGTCGCTGTCGTCTTGTTGGAATTTTTTGATAATTTCCAACTTTTGATCTCGAGTTAATGCCATGTGGTATCCTTTCTATTTCCCGGCTGGTGGCAGTCTGGACCGCTGCCAGCTAGTAACCTTTAGCATCAAGGCGGCTATTATACCACCCACCCCATCCTTTGTCAAGGGGGAAATCAACCCACTTTCACCTTCGCCGGTCGCAACACCTGCTCGCCCAGGCGAAAACCAGGGGCCACCACCTCCGTCACCGTCTCGCCCTCGCCCACTTTTTCCACGGCCTCCATGGTGTTCACGTCAAATTTTTCCCCTTGCGGCGCAATTTTTTGCAAACCACCCTCACCCAGCACTTGCCAAAACCCGTCCACCACCATATCCAGGCCTTTATCGTGCAAAGCCGCCGCCGCCAGATCTAGGTGCTCCAGCGGTTGCAATAAACCTTCGTAAATCGTCATCCGCGCCCACTCGATAGCCCGCGCCCGATCCGCCTGCACCCGTCGCTCCAAATTTTGGTAGTCGGCCAGCGTCCGGGCCGCCTGCTCTTTCAAACGGGCGTTTTCCGCCTGTAAATCAAGCAAAAGTGCGCCGGTGTCGCCCTCATCCGCCGTCGTGGCGCTCACTGCGCCGGCCCCGCTGGCTTCATCGCCCTCGTCGGCAATCGGTACAGTTGTCGCGTCTAGCGCCGCTTCCAAATCCGCCACCGTCGGTTCAGCGAGTGGTTCAGCTTTTGGATCGTCAGAAACAGTGGCCATATTTTCTTTCTAATTGTGAGGATTTACTTGTTCTATCAATGTTTTTACGTAACGCATCATCGGCATCACGTACGGATAATCAAACCGACTTGAGCCCAGCACCCCTACCGTCAAATCTTTCTGGTCCGTGTGCACATTGGCAAACACCAGGCTAATCGGCTCCAAGTCGCGATTGCCCAGCTCTTGGCCGTACACCACCTGGACCGGGTTTTCGCTCGCTCCAAACTTGAAAATCTCTTGCATTACCGGCACTTCTTCAATCAGCGTCAGCACTTGACGCATTAGTCCTATGTCAAAAAACTCCGGCATAGAGAGCAAATTGGCATACCCCGAGCAATAAGCCTTGTTATTGCTCATCACCACGAAGCCCAAAGCTTGTGTCTGCTCGGCCAAAGATTTCGAAATCTCGTCTGCCATTTCTTCCAAATTATTGCGATTGTTCCAGATTTTTTCCTTGACGCCCACTTCGTCTGCCACCGACAGCTGCTTTTCTTTCATCAGTTCGTTGACATACAGTTTCAAAGCCGCCGAAGTCGGCAACCGCCCGGCGCTGGAGTGATCTTTACTCAAGTAGCCCTGCCGCTCCAAAAAGACCATTTCGTTGCGAATCGTCGCCGGCGACACGCCCAAATTATACTTTTTATCCAGCATTTCCGAGCCCACGGGCCGAGCGGAGTTGATGAATTCCTCCACCACCAACTTCAAAATTTGAATCTGTCGGCTCGTTAATCCTACCATAATTAGCAATTATACCACAAAACTGCTAATTTGTCAAGTACCAAAATATATTGATTATACGGTCTTTTTCGACTGTTGGCTTTTGAGGGCAAAAAGCAGCCCCAACAACTGTTCTTTCACGCTCGCCGAGTGATACGAATGGAAAAAATTGCGCTTTTTGTCCACCACGATCCGGGCGTAAGGAAATCGCGCTCCTCGCTCCCGCTCCAGCAAGAAACGGATGGCTTTCTCGGCGGTCAGACCAGCAGCCACGGCGGCGGTGGAACCCAACTGGGGCATGGCCGTGCCAAAAGGCGTGTCTATCTGGCCGCGCACGTAACGGCCCACTTCGTCATCGATGGCATTTTACAGGCCCACGATAAAAGGCGCCGCCTTGACGACGTTGATTTGGGTCAATTGGGCTAATTTGGCATCGGTCAAGCCGAAAATCAGCGATTCACCGCGCGCTTTAGCGTCTGCATTTTTGAAAGTCAGTTGCGCTTTAGAGCCGACGTCATTAATTTGGATTAAAGGCAAACCTTCTTGGTGGCAAGCCCGGACGATAAAAAGTTTACCCGGCAAATCGTCGATAGCCTCAATCACCAAATTCACCCTCGGCCGACTTGGATTGTGCGCTAAATCTGCCCAATTAGCAGCGGCCATTCCGTTATCCGATAAATAAATTATTTGCGTCGGGTCTTGCCGATGGAGTCGGCGCGCTAAAGCCAGCGACTTGTTTTCGTCGTCGGCGATGTCAAAAGTGTCATAATTGGTCCGATTGAAATTGGTCGGATTCGGCGGCTTGGCGTCGCCAATAGTCAGATAACCAATGCGCCCGTCGCGAATCAGGTTTTCAGCGGCGCCACTGGCCACCGACGCCCCCGCGATCAACACGTGCGCGCGTGCCAGCAGCGCGCGAATATGCACCCAATCGAAACTATAGTCGCTTGGCTGATACAGTTGCGAAGCCGAACACGTCAGCGCCAATTTGTACACTGGCAGCGGCGGAAACTGAATTATTTTTTGCAAATTGCCCGCCGCGTCAAAGTAAAAAGCGTAAAAGCCGTATGTCCGTTTGTCCGCCAGGCTCTTATAATAGTCAAATTGTTCATGTAAGTAGTCAGCCACCGGACCAGTAGCGGCCGACAAGTTTTCTTGCAATTTGTGCAGCGTCGATGCCACCACACTACCAAATTTACGCTCGTCAAAATACAGCGTTTGCCCGTGATAATCGACTCCCAAATTCGCGTCAGACAAATCAAACACCCGCAAAGCCATCATTTCCTCAGCGGACAAAAGCAGCGGCCGCCCCGGATACATCGTGGCCGGGTCGCGCTGGACCTCTCGGATAAAATCCAAATTCCACTCCCGGGCGAGCAGCTCGCGCCAGTCGTTATCAGCCGGTATAATTTCGTAAGGCGCCGCTTCGCGCCAGTAATGCGGCCAATGTTGCAATTGGTAAGCAGTGATTTCGTTTTGCGCCAGCTGCCAGTTCGGCAGCTGGCGCGCCATAATTCCCATTTCCGCCGCAAACCGCGCCGTCCGTTTATTCATCGTGCACACCAACCACACTCGCTCCGCCGGCACATCTTGTAAAGCCGCTTGCCACAGCCAGCGGCCCGCCCAAATTTTTATGTTTTTATCTGTCGTTAGCGAAAAAAACGGATGCAAAGCCAATCTTTGACATTCGTAAGGCACCAAATTTTCTCGTTCGTGCTTATAAACACCGTCACTCGGTGCAAAAAATTTGAAGAGTTCAATTTTATCTCCCCACGCCAGCCGCACCGTCCCCATCAGCAACCGCTGGCCACTGTTGTCAGTGTGCCACAGACAATAAGTCCGGCAGTCCTCGCCCATGTCCACCTCGCCCAAACTCACCGTCTGCCGCTCGCTTTCGGCCGCGTAGCGCCCTTGGTAGGCCACCGTCACCAACTTATTCAGTGTCGCCGCGTCCTCCGGCGTCGCCACCGTCACTTCCCAGCCTTGCTCTGCCATGTCTTTGTGGCCAGCCAACTCGTCCACCAACTCCCGCGCCCACGTCCGCACATTCTCATCCGCGCACTGATTAACTTTGTAAAAGTAATAATTTGTACGTTTGGATACAAATTGCATTATTGACTTTCCGTAAAATTCATAGTAAAAATTATACAATAAGAAATAAATTTGTAAAGAGGGAAAAAGGAGCTATCATGAAAATCTCTTATCCATTCGATTTATACGACGCACCAGTGGCGGCCAATTTAAAAGACGTCCTGGAAACCGCCGCCGCCAAATATGGCCATCGGCCGGCTTTCGTCACGGCCGCCAAAATCGGCGACCCGCTCCAAAAAATTAGCTACAGTCACTTTCGCGACGATGTCCGCTACACCGCCCTGGGTCTCATGAGCGCCCTCAAAATCGATCTCTCCCGGCGCGACAGCAAAAAAATCGCTATCATCGCTCCCAATAGTTATCACTGGGCGGTGGCCTACTTTGCCATCACTTGCCTCGGCCAAGTCGCCGTCCCGCTCAATCCCGGGCTTTCGGCGACCGACTTGCACGCTCTCATCACTCGCGCTGGCGCCACTTCGGTCTTTTTCACCAGCGATACCGCCGCCAAAATCGCCCAACTTCAGCAAACCCTCGTTAAAATGAAACATTTCATCAGTCTAGACGATAGCCCTCAAGCCACCATCACCTGGGCCAAAGTCTACGCCATGGGCCGCCGTTTTTCCAAACGTCATCCCGGCGCTTGGAGCCGCGTCAAAATTTTTTCCGAGTCGCTGGCCGAACTCCTTTTCACCTCCGGCACCACCAGCGCTCCCAAAGCCGTCATGCTCACCCACAAAAATATTTGCGCTTGTATCAATGGTATCAATCTTGTCAATCGCTTCTGCGACGACACCATGCTTGCCATGCTTCCCTTGTATCACTCCTATGAATGCACCATCGGTCTGTGCCTGCAAATTTTTGACGGCACCACCCTCTATTATCTGCCCGGTGGCCTGCCGCATTTTGCCGACAACCTCAAAATTTCCCGGCCCACCGCCATTATGGCTGTCCCACTTATCGTGGAAGGCACGTACCAGCGTGTCGTGGCCGAATGCGGCCAGGGTGCTAGCCAAGCGCAAATCAGCGCCGCCCTGCGCGACTATTATGGCGGTCGCTGCCAAAGGGTTTTTGTCGGCGGCGCCGCCGTCAATAGTGTCATCACCGATGCCTACGAAGAGGCCGGCATGAAAGTCATGCAAGGCTATGGCATCAGCGAATGTTCCCCGGCCGTCTGCATGAACCCGGACAAAATGCACAAACACCGCAGCGTTGGCATGCCGCTGCCCACCTTGCGCGTCAAAATTAATGAGCCTAATAGTGAAGGTGTGGGCGAAGTCCTGGTCCGCGGCCCCAGCGTCATGCTTGGTTATTACAAAGACGAACGCCGCACCGATGAGACACTGATTGACAATTGGCTTCATACTGGTGACCTCGGTAAGTTTGATGACGACGGCTTTTTGTATTTGGTCGGTCGCGCCCGCAATGTCATCATTGGCAAAAACGCCGAAACGGTCTATCCGGAAGAAATCGAATTTGTCCTTAATAATTGTCCTGGCATCAAAGAGGCGATGGTTTACGGTAAAGTCGTCGGCGACGATACCAAGGTGGCCGCGCTCCTCGTGCCCGATCGGGAATATTGGTCCCAGCGCGATGATAGCGTGCTTAATGACGCGGTAGCCATGCAAGCTCGCTTGCAACAAGTAGTCGATGCAGCCAACCAAGACCTCGTCCGCTACAAACAAGTCCGCGATATTTCCGTGGTGGACAATTTGCCCAAAACCGCCACCGGCAAAATCAAACGTCAGTAAATGAAGTGTTTTGGCTCCAAACCCGGGAGTTACTCCCGGGTTTGC
>JAFRKU010000051.1 GCA_017431585.1 bacterium
GGAAGCCAGCATAGGAAATGAGGAGCAAGAGGGCGGCGGCGGCAATCGGGAAGACGATATCGCGCACGAATTTTAAAACGAGATCGTCGCTGCCGCCGCCACCGAGGACGATGTCGCCTTTGAAGAGGCGGAGTTTCATTTTGTTAATCAAATCTTTATCGAGACGTTCGGTTTGAATGTCGACGTCGATCATTTTAGTCACGTGCTCACCATTGTAACAGGTATCACTGTCGGTATAAGCTTGGCGATGATAACCGTCTGGACAATAGCCAGTACCAGTTAAGTTTTGGCGGACACACTTATCATTGGCTTCGTCATAGCAGTAGTATAGAGTGGACGAGCGCTGAGTGTTACAACTGGTTTCATCAGAATATATACTACCTGGGACAGCTGTCCAACCAATTTCCACAGCTAGCGAGCAATTGTCGCCACCAGTGAGTTTATTGGTTAATTTTTTACATTGTAATTGGCCAGTGGCATTCTCTTTAAAAATACACCACTGTTCATCGGTAGCAGACGTACAATCGGGATTTTCGAATGGTCCCTCGTCGCTACCGCAATTGCGCGAAGTGACGGTACCTCTTTTGGAGTAACAACCGGTAGTGGCTGATTTGCAATAATAAGCGGGCAAATTCGCATTTTCACATTCGGTGAAACCAGCGTCAGTATTAGCACGAGCAGTTTGATTGGCGTAGCCGGAGCCAGCACTGGAGCAATTAGGCAATACGCCTGGAGAAACAGTTAAATTAACGCCACGTTTGCATGCTGATGTCCGGGAGTCATAACAGACAAAAGGCAGAGTAACTTTGTTTTCCTGGCACGTGATTTGGTCATCATAAAGAGTAGTGTCACTGCCACTAACGGGTTGATAATGCGCTGAATCAAGAGGCTGGCATTGAACGCTAGAATTGGAATAAAAACAGTCAATACTAGTGGGAACAGCAGTCGACGGATTACCACCGCTGTAGTAATACATCCAGCAAAAGCCATCAGCTGAAACTGAAGTAGCGCAATAGCCGAGTAAAATAGCAAAAGCTAGAAAAATGCGACGAAGGCGTAGCATAAGGGTATTATACCATGGTTTGCTACGATATGTCAGTTAATCGGGGGCCGATCCGTCCACCACTCTTGCAAGCGCGCTGGTAAAATTCGTTGCCAAAGACGACCGCCATAAAGCACAGCTAAAATTGCCAGCAAATGCCGGCGACGATCAACCAGATAGTAAATGACATGATTGGCAACAGTAAACCTTCTAATACAATGTCTGCTAAACGGCGGTTCATCAATAATGGCATGTCCGGGATGATCCGATAGTGAGCGGATGGCAACGCGAAGACGACGGATCAGCCGCCCAGCGTTGACGGGCGATTGTCTGACTAAGGCGACATAATCATAGATCTCATCCAGATCACGATCGGCGGACCTGGTAATGAAAAGTCTTAGTTGTCCCATGTAAAACCCGGATGGCGAGCAGCGAATTCTTTTTCCCACTGCTGCGCAGGAATCATCCGCCCGTGTAAATAATCATCGTAACCGCTCATCACATGGTCGGCAACTTCTTGATGGGTTAAGCGGGTAGCGTCTAAGCGCGCGGGGGCAGACGCGTAAGTTTGGGCGAGCCGAGCTGTCTTTGATAAAGGTAAAGCGACTGCGGTGTTCATATGGTGGTATTATATCACAAAAATGGTAGGGTGTGAGTGGCAAATGTTGCCTAGCAGCGGCCGCACTCGCCTTTCATAAAGTAGACGCCATTGAGGGAGACGGAGCCAGCGCCCTGGTGCGTGGGCTGCCAGTTGCCACATTTTTCCTGGAGCCTTTTGACGCACACGTCACCCCAATATGTGCCCACGCAAGCGTATTTGCCCCCGGACTCAATCATTTCTGGCCAGGGGTTTAAAATGTAGCCGGAGTCGGCGTCGCTACCGCAGCAAGTGTACCAGGTCAAATTGGCGCTGGCGGAGGCATCGGCATCGCGCCGCCAGGTGTAACGGCCGCCACATTTGTTCGGATCGTCGTGGTTGCTGGCGGCGCGCGCTTGCCGGCAGGTCTCCAGGGTGTCAAACGGCCCTTGGTTATCGCCAGGACACTGACCATCGGAGAGAGGCATGAGTTGACACTCGCTGTACGTATCGTAACAGTATTTTTGCCCGGGCAAGACAGCTTCATCAGCCAGGCAGCGATCCGGACGGCCGACTTCAACCCGATTGCCCTCGTCATCGTAATCCACTTTCCAACAGGTGCCGCAAATGCCATCTTGTCCCTCCGCATCGCCATCTTGGTAGACGTGAGTGCCTTCGGTGCACCAATGCTGCTCGGCACAAGCTTGCTTGACAAAAGCGCAATAAGACGGATCGGTGGCGCATTTAGAGCGGGTGTATTGACACTGATTCATGCAGGCTTTTTGAACCTCGTCGCAGGCTTGAGTGTCGCCGGCGGCACATTTGGGCTGATATTGGGCACGCACGGCATCGCACTGGTTTTGATCGATACCCGCTTGGTAAGCTTCGCAAGTATTTTTAAAGCCGGCCAGACATTTGGCGGGGTCGTAGGTGCAAGCCATTTTGGAGACGGCGACGCCGCGACCAGGGCTGACGCTGTAGCCGGTATTGGAGGGGCTGGCGCAAGCGGCGGCCCAAACGGCGCGCGCGCTGGCGAGGCCGAGCGTGGCAAACAAGATAGTGGCGAAAATGTGGCGCATGGGGGTATTATATCACAAGAATCGCGGCCACGGCCAAGGAGAAAATTTGATATCCTATAATATTTTGCCTGCTCCACGTGGAGCGAAGTTTTCTGCCTGGTGGCTCGCCGGGTGGAGCGGGACTGCTAGCAGTCCCTGCCTGGAGGGTGCTAACAATAATAAATATATTATAGGATATTTTGGGGCCTCCTCTACCCTGCTGGGGGCGACGGGCGGGTGGCCGTTAGCACTCGACGATTTCGACTTCGATCATCGGTTCGCGTTGGATGATTTTGTACAAACTCTTGCTTAAGTCTTGCTCAACTTGGCGTTCGCATTCTTCCTTGTTGTCGGCGTGCATATGCAGGGTGAGCAGCTCGCTGACGCGCTTTTTGACGTAGGCGATGACTTCGTTGGATTTCCCCTCATCGGTGAAAACAAAGCCGCGGGAAATGACGGTCATATCGGCAAAAGATAGGCCTTGCTTATTGGTGACGATGCCGGCGGCTTTGGCAGCTTGGCGGTTTTTGTAATGCTTGATGATGATAATGAGAATGCCGGCTTGCCCGAGGACGCGACGATCGGAAAAGACTTTGGGGCCGACGTCACCCACGCCCAGGCCGTCCACGATTTGCGGGCGCAGGCCAACGTTGCCGGAGGTTTGAGTGTGGCCATCGGGGAAAAGACTGATAATGTCGCCTTCGGCGGGGAGCAGGATGTCTTCGGGTTTCAAGCCGATTTCGGGGGCGACAAGCTGCTGGTATTTGACGCGGTGGCGGTTGTTGCCGCCGATGGGCAAGATTTTGCGCGGCTTGATACGGCGAGCTAAATCGATCATTTCGGGGCGTTTGGCGTGGCCGGATTGATGGAGGCCCTCGTCCACCGCCGGATAAATGGTGTCCACGCCGTGGATGAGAAGCTGATCAACCGCCCCGTAATACGTCAATTCGTTGCCTGGAATGGCGTCGGCGGAAAAAAGAACGCGGTCGCGAGGAGTGATGTGGACTTCGCGCAGGTCGCCGTAGATGGCACGAGTGAGCGAGGAGCCCTCTTGGCCTTGGCTGCCGGCGACGATGAGCACCAGCTTGTCATCGGGATATTCTTTGATGTCTTTTTTGGAAATGATGACATCGTGATCGTCGGTGATAAAGCCCAACTCGGCGGCGGTGAGAACGTTTTGCTCGACGCTGCGGCCGACGAGAGCGACTTTGCGACCGGTGGCGGCGGCGGCATCCATGACTTGTTTGATGCGGTGGATGTGCGAGCTCATCAGGGTGACGATGACTTTGCCAGAGAAGTTTTGCATGTATTTGAGGATGACGGGGCCGACGCTGCTTTCCGAGCCGCAGCGATGGGAGACTTCCACGCCGAGACAGTCAGAGAGCATCAAGCGGACGTCTTGTTGGCCGATTTCGTCCATGAATTCATAGTCTGGCAAAATGCCATCGACAGGCGTGTCATCGAGTTTGAAGTCGGTGCCGTGGTACAAATTGCCCACAGGCGTTTTGATGAGGAAGTGTTTGGTGTCTGGCACCGAGTGAGTCACGGCCAGCGGGGTGACGGAAAAAAATTGACCGATAGCTAATTCTTGGCGATCGGGGATGGCGTGGACCGGGGTATAATTGCCGCCGTCGAGCAAGCGATTGGCGGCGAAGCCGGCGGTGAGGCGTGAGGCGTAAATGGGAAACTCGGGCAGTTGGGGCAGCAAATACGGCAAGGCAGCGATGTGATCGTCGTGGCCGTGGGTGAGAATCATGCCGACGATTTTTTGGCCGTTGGTCACCAGACGCTTGAGATAGGAAATATCGGGAATGACGATATCGGCGCCAGGCATTTGCATATCAGGGAAACCGATACCGCAGTCAACGATTAAAATTTCGTTTTGATACATGAATAAATACATGTTCTGGGTGACTTGTTCGATGCCGCCGATAGGTAAGATTTGTAAGGGTTGTGTATTTGCCATATTTTCCTTTTTTGCCAAACTCCCCTATTATAACCGACAAAAGGTGTGTTACAATAAGCAAAATGAGTGAAAAAGACTTGAATTTGTTTGCCAGAGACTCTAATAAAGGCGACAACGGGAAAGTGCTGATCGTGGGTGGATCAAGGCTTTTTCACGCGGCAAGTTTGTGGTCGGCCAAAGTGGCGGCGCATTTTGTGGACATGGTTTTTTACGCGTCTACCAGAGAAAATAATCAATTAGTTAAAAGTTTGTTTACAGATGGGATCGTGGTGGGGCGAGAAGATATCATTGATTACGCGGTGGAAGCGGACGTAATTTTGGTGGGACCCGGGATGGAACGTGTGCAAAAAAATCCTGATTTACTGGAAAAAATTTGCCAGAACGAACAACTTTTATCTACAGAAATTTTACAGACGGATACCTATATTGTGACCAATTGGCTACTGCGGCGGTTTCCGGACAAAAAGTTTGTGCTGGATGCTGGCGCTTTACAGATGCTGGAGGTGGCCAACGTGACGGCCGGGTGCGTTTTGACGCCGCACGAGGGCGAGTGGGAACTGTTGCAGCGCCAGGCGCGCGAGTCGGGGAGCGAGAATTTGGAGCAGTGTACGCTGCTTTTGAAAGGGACGGTGGATAAGGTGGTGCGCGCCGGGCAGACGCTGGCGACCATCGAGGGTGGCAACCCGGGGCTGACGAAAGGCGGCAGCGGCGACGTACTAGCCGGCGTGGTGGCGGGGCTGTATGCCAATAATCCGGCGGAGACGGCGTGCTGGTTTGCCAGCCGAGGGGTGAAAACGGCGGGTGACAAATTGGCGGAAACATACGGGCCATTTTTTACCACGACGCAATTGGCCGAGCAAGTGGCGGCGGCGGTGTACGAGGCAGCAAAGTAAATATGCCACGGCGGCTAGTGTGGGAAAAAAATTGGTTGCGCCAGCACGGTTGGAGCAGTGACCAGATAACGGCACTGGAAGCAAGCCAGGATGAAACGCCAGTAGAATATCTAACCGGGGTGGCGGAGATGGCGGGGCGGGAATTTTGGGTGGGGCCAGACGTGCTGATTCCTCGAGTGGAGACGGAAAAATTGTGTCAGCTGGTAGCCTGGTGGGGGCAAAAAGTTTTCCGGATAGAGTCGAAATTTTCGCCAAATTTGGCCAAATTTCCAGCTAGAGTCGAAATTTTTGAAGTCGGGTGCGGGAGCGGAGCGGTGAGTGTGACTTTGGCCAAAATGTTGCCGGGGGTGCAAATTGTGGGGAGCGATATCAGCCGAGCGGCACTGGCGATCGCCGAGCGAAATGTGGCGACGCATCAAGTGGGCGCACAAGTGCGCTTGACGCAATCCGATTTGCTCGCAGGAATGGATTTTGCCGCTTTCCCGCCGGCGGATGAGTTTGGCATTGTGGCGAATTTGCCCTATATACCCACTAAAGATTATTTAGCGCTGGAGACGAGCGTGCGGGAGTTTGAGCCACGGCTGGCGCTGGACGGCGGGGCGGACGGCTTCGATTTGATCAGGCGACTGCTGGCACAGGCGAGCAGTTTGGCTAGACTGCCGCGCGCGATTTTTTTGGAGGTGGACCCTAGCCATGATTTGAGTTTTGTGAGCGAGTTTGACCAGTTTGCCTGGCGGCAAGAGCGGGATATCAATGGCCTGGCCCGCTACCTGATCGGCGAGAGTGTGTTATAATAGCGCCATGACCCAATACCGTTGGCAATTTAACCATGAAGGCACGGTGGCGTCTTTTGCCCAGTTACAAGAGGTGCTGCTGGCAAGCCGGCAGACGAATTTGACCGATTTACAGGCAAAATTTGAGATAGAGAGTTTCCAGGCAACTGACGCGGGACTAGACGGCGGACAAGTACAAACAGCGGTGAAGCGATTGATGGAGGCGCGGGACACCAGTCAAAAAATCTTGATTTTTGGCGATTATGACGTGGATGGCAATTGTGCAACGGCGATTGTGTGGCTGGGGCTGGCGAAGGCCGGTTTCACGCAGGTGCGGCCGTTTATTCCTGACCGGGTCAAGCATGGCTACGGGATGTCGTCGCTGGCGCTGCAAGAGATTTTTGCCGATGACAAGCCGGATTTGATTGTGACGGTGGATAATGGGATCAGCGCGCGGCCGGCTTTGGACTATTGCCGGGAGCAAGGCGTGGAAGTGATTGTAACTGATCATCACCAGCCAGACGGTCAGGGGCCGTTGCCGGTGGTGGCGACACTACAGACGACACAATTGTGCGGGGCGGGGGTAGCGTGGGTATTAATGTATGAATTATTTAAAGCGGTGAATCTGGAAAATTCGCAAGATTGTGCACAAAATTTACTCGATTTGGTTGCGGTGGCGACAATTGTGGACCAGGTGCCGCTGGTGGGTGTTAATCGGCGGCTGGTGCGCGCCGGAATGGAACAGCTGAATCAAACGAAGCGAGCGGGGCTGCTGGCTCTCATGAAAGCCGGCGGGAATAAGGCGGGGAGCATTAGCACGCATGACATTGGGTTCGGGCTGGGACCGCGGATTAATGCTATCGGGCGGCTAACGAATACTTTGGATGCATTGCGACTGCTGTGCACGGGTAGTCCGGCTTACGCGGCGAAATTGGCCAAAACGCTTAATGACGTTAACCGCACGCGCCAGGAACTGACGCGCGACATGCTGGAGTTGGCCGAAAGCCAAATTGATCCAGACGAGCTGGCGCCGATTTTAATCGTGGCGCATCCGGATTTTCACGAAGGGATCATTGGCTTGATCGCCGGGCATTTGGCCGAGCGATATTACCGGCCGGCGATCGCGCTGGCGGTGGGCGAACAGGTGGCGAAGGCTTCGGCGCGGTCGATTCCGGGTTTCAACGTGACGGATTTTATCCGGCAGTTTGAGGCGGATTTGCTGAGTGTGGGCGGGCACGCGCTGGCGGCGGGGTTTAGCGTGGCGCGGGAGAAACTAGATGACTTGCGGGAGCGGATGGTGGCGGCGGCCGGGGAAAAGTTGGCGGCGGCCGATTTAGTGCCCACCCTCCAGCTAGAGGTGGCGGCCACGCCTACGGCGCTGACGGATTGCCGGTTACCAGTGTTTTTGGAGCAGTTGGAGCCGTGTGGCGCCGGTAACCCGCCGGTGCAAGTGGCGGTGGTGGGCAGCGTAGCCGACGTCCGGCTGATGGGCAGCGAGCAACAGCACGCCAAAGTGAGCGTGACGGATCAGTTGGGCTGGCAACAGCCGTGTTTGTTTTGGCAGTATGCGCTCAAGGGCAAACTGCCGAGTATCGGCGAGCGAGTGATGATTGCCGGCGAGTTGCAGGTGAGCGAGTGGCGAAGCAAAAAAAGTACAGATTTGATCGCTACAGCGTGGAAAAAAGTGGATACACTAGGATAATTATTCCAGGGGAAAAGTGCGGTGCCACCAGGCGATCAGCCGGTCAATATCGGTGGGCGCGGGTTTTTGTTCGATGAAATAGTGGGACATGATCTGGCGCAAATGTTCGTGGTTACGCTGGTGGCCAACCATGAGGACGACGCGATAGGGAAAGCCGGCGGTTTCAAAAATGAGTTCTTCCTGACCGTGGGCCATTTCCCACCAGAAGCGGCGGCCGCGGCCGAGCCAGGAGTAAAAACGGTCGCCGGTATAGATGCCGTAGTTGGTGATGTAGTGGCGGATTTTGCGGGGCGGGACATTGGCCAGGACGAAACCCATGAAAATGAGCGACAGGGCGACGATGAGGAGAGCGAGTTGGTTTAAAAAAATGAGCAACAAGACGATGAGAGCGAGCAGGAGCCAGAGGTTGCGACGGTAGTGCGGACTGGTGCGGGGGCGAAAAGGGCGCTCGGGCGAAACCCAGCTGAAAAGAAGTTCTTCTTGGAGGCCGGAGAGGTCGGGAGAATTGGGCAGCAACGGAGCGCCGTCGGCGCCGACGGGGACTAAATCGCCGGTGGTGGCGGCCGTTTGCGCGGTTAAGACTTCTTGGAGTTGGGCGTCGGTGAGAAAATGTGGCTCGGACATGGTGATATTATATGCAAATTTGGCGATTTGTCAATGTATCCTATAATATTTTTGAGTTTCGCCTGGTGCGCTACACGTGGAGCGTGACTGCTAGCAGTCGCCGCCTGGAGGGTGCTAATTAGTAGTCAGCGAGGCAACGAACTGAGAAGCCATAATACTTATAACTGTGATTTTGTGGAGAAATAAGGTTTGAAGCCAAACCTATGTCGTATGCGTATGCTGACGAGTACAACGAAGAGCTCCACCAACTCGCATTTGATCCCTGATTATTGAGTCCGCCGCTGGAGTTGCCGGCGATCGTACTTTTAGCGGTGGCGTTCCAGCCATTGGCACCGGCGGTGCGAAAGAAATTCCACGAAATGGCACAATCACTACTAGTGCAGCGATTGGCTACACTGCTACCCTGTACGCTGTCGGCGCCGGCCTGGAATTCTGTACGTTTCGGGACGTGCCAGCCGAGCGGACAAATATCGTGTGTGGCCAGGGTGGTGCCGTTGGAGAAAGCATTACTGCTATCGTGGGCGACGTAAGTGTCGCCGTAGACGGCGGTGAAGTTGTTCATGGCGGCCTCCCAGTTGTAAAGGTAGCCGTCGTAATTGTCGCCGGCACTGCGACATTTGCCTTTGTAGGCGTGGCCGCCGTAGGTGCC
>JAFRKU010000052.1 GCA_017431585.1 bacterium
CCACTGGGGCAGTAGTTTTATGCTGGCCGCTTTTAGTGCGCGGGTGGCGGCGGCCGACGCGGCGGGCGCAAGCAGTGGCGTGGCTAGCCAGTGGCGCGGTGGTGGCCGTCACGGCCGGCTTGCGACTGAGCGCACATGAGCATTATTTGTCCGATGTGTGCGCGGCGGCGCTGATATCATGGGGTGTTTATGCCCTCATTCATGCCGCCATCCCCATCGATGAACCAACCAATTGGCAGTGAATGGCAAACCCGGGAGTAACTCCCGGGTTTATTGTTTTCCAGGCGAAAATGGGCACAAAACCCGGGAGTTACTCCCGGGTTTGAGCAAAATTTGCAGGTTAATCAATTTGTTTGACCAGTTGGCCGTCGTGGAGTTGGAGGGTGCGCTGATTACTGGAGCCTTTGAAATACAACTCCAAACTCCGTTGGGCGAGGATAAATGGTCCATCAACCAGCACGTCTAAGTACCGGAGCAGTTCGCGCTGAGCCGGGGTGCCGGCTTGCAATTCTTCCAGTTTGAAACCGGAAAAACTCCACAAATTGAGGCCCAATTTTTTAACGTGGGCAGCCACTTCGATGAGAGGCTCGGCTTGCAAAAAAGGTTCGCCGCCGCTGAAGGTGACTCCGTCTTGCATTTTGGCCTCGCTGATAATTTTTTTGATGGTGGCGGTGTCTTCTTCGTAGCCGCCGGCCGGGTCCCAGGTTTGCGGATTGTGACAGCCGGGACAATGGCGCAAACAGCCTTGGACAAAAATGGTGGTGCGCAGTCCTGGGCCGTCGACGATGCTATCGATGATCGGCGGCCCGGCTAAACGTATTTTCATGAGCGGACTCCGACGCTGTGTTTGACACGATCGTGTTCTTCGGCACGTTTGCCATCGTTCCAGCGATCCAGCGTGCCCACCAGGTAACCGGTGATGCGCCGGAGGCGCTCGAATTTGACGCCGGCGTCGCCGTCATGGCGGCCACACTGAGGACAAGTGTCACCAATGATGCCGGAGTAGCCGCAGACGGGATCACGATCGACCGGATGATTGACCGAGCCGTAACCGATACCTGACTCTTTCATTTTGCGGATGACGGCTTGGAAAGCAGCGATGTTTTTGAGCGGATCACCATCAAGCTCGATGTAGGTGATGTGGCCGGCGTTGCACAAAGCGTGATAGGGCGCTTCGATTTCGATTTTGTCAAAAGCGCTGATGGGGAAATAGACAGGCACGTGGAAAGAATTGGTATAGTAGTCACGATCGGTAACGCCTTTGATGATGCCAAAGCGCTTTTTGTCTAGCTTGATAAAGCGGCCAGAGAGACCTTCGGCAGGAGTGGCCAAAAGGGAGAAATTGAGAGTGTATTTTTTGGCTGCCTCATCGCAGAAATGGCGCATCCGGGTGATAATTTCCAAGCCTTTTTTCTGGGCTTTTTTACTTTGGCCGTGGTGCTCGCCCATCATGGCGACCAAACATTCGGCGAGCCCAATGAAACCGATAGAGAGCGTGCCGTGTTTGATGACATCGCGCAGCGTGTCTTCCGGGCCCAATTTTTCGCTGTTCATCCACACGCCTTGACCCATGAGGAAGGGGAAGTTTTTGACTTTTTTGTTGGCTTGGACTTCGAAGCGTTCCAGAAGTTGGTCTTTGACCAGCTCGAGCTTTTCATCGAGTTCTTGGTAAAAGCCGGTCCAGTCGGGTTGAGCGTCATTGTCGGGATTGACTTGGCCATGTTTGATACCCAAGGCGACCAAATTGATGGTGGTGAAGGAAAGATTGCCACGCGAGGTGATCCGGCCGTCGCTTTCGGGAAAGACGCTGGCGAAAACGCGGGTGCGACAGCCCATAGTGGCAATTTCGCTGCGATAGTCGCCGGGCTTGTAGTATTGCAAGTTGTAGGGCGCGTCGATGAAGGTGAAATTGGGGAAGAGGCGTTTGGCCGAAACTTCCATGGAGCGGATAAAGAGGTCATAATTGGGGTCGCCTTCATTATAATTGATGCCCTCTTTGACTTTGAAAATGGAAATGGGGAAAATCGGGGTTTCACCGTGGCCCAAACCATTCCAGGTGGCTTCCAGGAGCGCTTGGCTGACGATGCGACCTTCGGGGGTGGTGTCGGTGCCGAAGTTAATGGAGGTGAAAGGGACTTGAGCGCCGGCGCGCGAGTGCATGGTGTTGAGATTGTGGATGAGGCCTTCGAGGGCTTGGAAAGTTTCACGTTTGGTATCGGCGGCGGCCTCCTTGACGATGCGGTCTAAGTCGGCTTCGGTGAGCTTCAGGTGTAATTTTTTGTTTAAGCCAGGCAACAATTCCTGTACACATTTTTTACTCAACTTTGGATATCTAGCCTCATTTTTCAATGATTTAATGATGTCACGAACGGCGTGCTCATCGAGAGTGGTATCATATTTATAGTCGGCAATTTTGGCCACGTTGGCGGACAAATGTTTCACAAAGGATTTGCGTACGCCTTGAGCCAGAGCGTAGTCGAAATTGGGAATCGACTGACCGCCGTGCTGTTCGTTTTGGTCGGCTTGCATAATGATGGCGGCCAAAGCGGCGTAGGAACTGATAGATTGCGGCTGCCGGATGAAACCGTGACCAGTGGAAAAACCGCGTTTCATCAGTTCCAAAATATCGATTTGGCAACAAGTGAGCGTACCCATGGGCATGAAATCGAGATCGTGAATGTGGATGTCACCTTCTTCGTGGGCAGCGGTGTGTTCCGGGCGCATCATGGCGGTTTTGGCGAATTCTTTGGTGGATTCGCTGCCGAATTTGAGCATAGTGCCCATGGCGGTGTTGCCGTCGACGTTGGCGTTTTCGCGCTTGATATCGTTGTTTTCGGCGTCTTGGAAAGCGATGCCACGGAAAGTTTGCATCAGGCGCGACTTGGAATCACGCAAGCGGGAGCGTTCCTGGCGATACAAAATGTAAGCTTTGGCCACGTCGTATTGATCGTGTTCCATTAGCGTGGCTTCGACGATATTTTGCACTTCTTCCACACTGGGGACATTTTTTTTGAAAGCGATGGCAACTTTGTTTTGGACGGTGGTGGCGACTTCTTCGGCCAGACGTAAATCATGCAAACCTTCGCTGATCATAGCCGCGTCGATGGCATGAATGAGTTTTTCGGCGCGGAAGAGTTCCTTGCGGCCGTCACGTTTTTTGATGTATTTCGCTTGACTATTTTTGGTCATGGTGCCTTTCTGTAGCGCATTTTTTATTATTTAACCACAAGATATTGTGTTTGTCAATTGTGGCAAATACTAAATATAGTGGTTGGCGGAAGATTTGTCAACACGCAAAAAAGCGAAATGACGGTAAGTTTCGAATTTTGATAGGTAAAATTTTGGGAAATGAGCGGCTAAAATTGGAAAAATTATACATCAAAATATGATAAATATATTGGTGCATAGTGATAAGTTTGTTTGGGCAAAAATGCTTGCTAACAAGTGGCGGGCACGGGCTTGTCAATAGCTGGTATAATATATAATAATAGTATGACAAAAACTCGGGCGCCTTCGCGCTTGACCAGAGCGACTGCGGTCTCCCCTACTCCAGGGCGGTCACGGCTGGCGGAAGCCAGGCCGAAACCCATTCGTCCTGCGGCGACGACGGCACCGGTGGCTAGTCAGCCACCGAGTATACCAACCAATCAGTTGCCGCCGACTTTGGCCAGCCGACTGTCGGCGCAAAATTTACGCGTGGTGTCACGGTCAGCATACGTCGCGCAAGATACGGCCTTGTGGAAGCAAAAGCTGCAGAGCTATCGTACACAAATTTTGATCATTTTGGCGTTAATCATTGGTTTACCAATAATTTATCTCATGTTTGTTTTTCCGCTGTTGGTGGATATCACCGGGCGGCGCAATGCCGCGGCCTTCCAGCCGAGCGTGCAAGTGATCAATCCGCAAACGCCGCAACTGAACGCCCCGGCCAGTTACACCACGAAAAACACCCTGACTCTCACCGGTTACGCTCTGCCGGGAACTTTTGTCCAGGTGCTACTGGACGATGAGCCGCAAGCAGCGGTGGAGGTGGGGGTGAGCGGCGAGTTTACAGCGACGCTGGAGTTGCAAGAGGGAGCCAACGAAATCACCGCCTACAGCTTTGATGAGCAAGGGACACAATCGAGTCAGAGCCGAGCATACACGATTGTTTTGGACACACAGGCGCCGGAAATTAATTTGTTGTCGCCCGAGCCGGGGAGCGAATTTGTGGGCCGCAGCCAGCAAACCATCAGTATCCAGGGCGAAACCGAGCCGGGAGCGCAAATTTTAGTGGGGACCACGGCGGGCACGGCCGACGAAAATGGCGTTTTCAGTGTCAATTATTTGCTGAGTGAAGGCGACAATTTGCTGACGATTAGCGCGACTGATCACGCCGGCAACAGCGACAAGTTGGTAATTAGTGTGACTTATAGCCCATAGAAGTGGTATAATACAAATTATGACTTTGACGAAAGATAAAATAATTGACGGTGTGCTTGACCTAGTGGAAACGGTGGTGAGCAGTTTGGCCATTTTTTTTGTGGTGTATATTTTTATCGTCCAGCCGCATCAAGTCAATGGGCACAGTATGGATCCCAATTTGCAAACCGGCGAATATTTGCTGACCGAAAAAGTCAGTTACCGATTTAATCAACCGGAGCGAGGCGACGTGATTGTGTTTCGGGCACCCGAGAGCGCGTGCATTGGCACGGGGTGCGATTATATCAAGCGGATCATTGGTTTGCCTGGCGAAACCGTACAAGTGATCGGCGGCAAAATTTATATCAATGGCCAGCAATTAGACGAAAGCGCCTATCTGGCCGAATCGGTGGTGACCTCACCGGGGGCCTACACGGCCAACGAGCGAGAGGTGCGCTTGAGCGACAACCAATATTTCGTCAGCGGCGACAATCGCGCTTATTCTTCGGACTCACGCTACTGGGGACCGATCGAGCGGGAGAGCATCATTGGTAAAGCGTTTTTTAGCTATTGGCCGGTGGCTACATTTGGCTTGATTGATCAAGGTAAATAAGCAGTTTGTACAAATTTTGTCTCAATAATGTAGACACATTGTATACAATTTGTCAACGAGGTGATTGAGGCCGTTTATTTACGGCTGCCGGTAAGTTTGAGCAGACTTTGCAAATCGTGGCGGCGCGACTGAGGATCGCCTTTGAGAGTGATGACGAGCTTGGTGCTGGCGCGATGGTCGGCGAGGGTGACGGTGGTTTGGGAGTGCAAACGTTTGCCCCAGCTGGCCGTCCAGTTTTGGGCGTATTCTTTCGAGTCAACGATGGGCGGTAATTTGGCCGGTTTACCCGTTTTTTGGTGAGCCAGCGCTGCTTGGGCTTTTTTGAAACGGACCAGTTCTTCGGCGCGACGGACGCTGGCGTTTTCGGCAATGACCGTGCGGTAGACATCGATCATGTCTTTGTTGGTGCCGGCAGCTAAGATGGCTTTAGCGTGGCCTTCGGTGATAAGGTTTTGGTTGAGACCATCTTTGATGGGATCAGGCAGGCGCAGGAGTTGCAGACTTTGGCCCACGTACTGGCGCGATTTACCCAAACTGGCCGCGACTTGTTCCAAAGAATACCCGAATTCATTGATGAGGCGCTGACAGGCTTGAGCGCGCTCTAGCGGAGTGAGATTGACCCGCTGGATATTTTCCACGACAGCCATTTCCAACATGCCTTTGGGGGTGGTTTTGACCAGATGGACTGGCACTTGGGTGAGGCCGGCTTTTTTGGCGGCACGGAAACGGCGCTCCCCGGCGATAATATGAGTGCCGGCCGGCGTTTGGACGATGAGGAGTGGCTCCAGGACGCCGTGGTTTTTGATGGACTCGACTAGTTGAGCAAAGTTTTCGTCTTCTAAAACTTTGGCGCGCGGCTGAAAGGGATTGGGCTGCAAATCCGCCAACTTCATGTGCAAAACTTGTGATTTATCAGAGTTACTCATGCGAGTATTGTATCATAAAAAGACGACGCGCGCACAAGCAGTTTGCAAAATGCGTCCGTCAAAGCGGCAAAGTGATGATATAATAACGGTAGCTGGCTGGAGCCAGCAGGGACGAACCGGGAATGCAGCCGGTCGGGAAAGGACACATGAGTGAGCAACCGCAAAAAAAGGCATCTGGACTGACGATCGCCGGTCTAGTTTTGGCCATCTTGGGCATGGTGGGCAGTTTTGTGCCGCTGCTGAATATTTTGAGTTTGGTGCTGGTGGTGCTGGCGCTGATTTTCGGGATCATCGGCATGGTGAAAAAAGAAGGTGGGATGGCGATTGCCGCCACGGTGATGAGTGTGATCGCCCTGATTGTGACCGGAGGCATGTATTACGCGGCCGGCAAAGTGGCGGAAGTGGTGATCACTGACGTGGCCGACAATTGGAACGTGGCCGGTTTGGAGCTGGTGGGCGAAGCGAGTTTGGATACGAGCACAAATCCGGCAGTGGTAACCGGCACGATTGTCAATCACATGGGCAAAACGGTTAATTTGCCGGTGGTGACTTTCAAGGCCTTTGATGCAGCCGGGAGCGAATTGAGTTTCGTGTGCGCCGGGGCCTACCCGGGCGAGTTGGCAGCCGAGGCGGAGTGGAATTTTAGCGCTACGTGTGACAATGACCAAGCGGTGGCGCCGGATCACGTGGAGCTGTTGGGGACGACTTTTATGTCCAGCGATTTGCTGGAGCGGACAGACGAGCCGCAAACGGTGCCACCAATGGTGGAAGACAGCGACGAAGTGCCGGCGATGACGCTGGACAACGTGCAAGAGTTGGAGCCGAGCGCGCAACAGTAACTGACAAATAAAAATGAAAGATGCCAAACCCGGGAGTAGCTCCCGGGTTTGATGTTTTCTAGGCGAAAATGGACACAAAACCCGGGAGTAACTCCCGGGTTGAGGCCAAAGTCGGGAGTTACTCCCGGGTTGCGGGTAAAATTGACTCTTTAGGGGCCGTGACCGTCAGCGCGCCCAGCAGGCCGAAGATGAGGGGTTCCCAGAGCCGCTTCCCGTTGCCCG
>JAFRKU010000053.1 GCA_017431585.1 bacterium
AGCGCGGTGGGCACGCGCGCCTACTACCAGCGTTTCGGTTTCGTCCAAGACGGTTTATACCAGCGTTTGGATCTAAATTGACCATTTTGCACACAATTTGCTCCAAATTGCTTGCAAAAATGCTATTTTTTGTGGTATAATAAGCGATATGTCAATATTAGATCCAACAAACAACGTCAAACCGGCCACCATAGTCGCGGCTACTATGAGTGCCGACGAAGTCATGCGCGACGCCGCCCAGCGGCTAACCAACATTTACGCCACGCTCCTCGGCCAGCGCGACTTGCAAGTGGACTACCACTGCACCGACGAGGCCATCAGCATCAGCGTCAAACGCAAATAAACCGCACTGGCTCGCTTCGTGAGCCCAACTCAAACAAGCAATTTTAGCGTCCCAACTCGGCCGCCAAGTATTTCCCCGTCCAACTCTGCGGGCAGCGGGCCACTTGCGCCGGTGTCCCAGACGCCACCACTTGGCCGCCCTTAGCGCCACCCTCCGGACCCAAATCAATAATGTAATCCACGTTTTTGATGATGTCCATGTTGTGTTCGATGACAATCACCGTGTTGTTTTGGGCAACCAGCGAACTCAAAATCGCCAGCAACCGATTGACGTCGTCAAAATGCAAACCCGTCGTCGGCTCATCGAGCAAATAGACCACATGTTCGGTGCGATTGGAAGACAATTCTTTGGCCAACTTCACCCGTTGCGCCTCCCCACCCGACAGCGTGGTCGCCGACTGGCCCAGTTTCATGTAACCCAAGCCTACCAGTTGCAGCGTTTTGAGTTTGTCGCGCACACTGGCGTGCCCTTCGAAAAACTCCCACGCCTCGTCAATCGACATATCCAGCACTTGAGCAATATTTTTGCCCCGGTAAGTCACTTGCAGCGTCTCATTCGAATACCGCTGCCCATGGCAGACTTCACACGGCACGTAGACATCCGGCAAAAATTGCATTTCCACCTTCGTCTGGCCGTCGCCCTGGCAAGCCTCGCACCGGCCACCTTTGATATTAAATGAAAACCGCGAACTCGAGTAACCGCGCGCTTTCGCTTCCGGACTTTCGGCAAAAATTTTGCGAATGTAATCAAAAATTTTGGTGTAAGTGGCTGGATTCGAGCGCGGCGTTTTGCCAATCGGCGACTGATCAATCAAGCAAATTCGCTTCACCCCCGCCGGCACATTCAGCCCCTTGATCGCCCCCAGCGGCCAATCGACTTTATACCCCAAATAGGTCGCTAAATTAGTGTACAGCGCATCATACAGCAGCGTCGATTTGCCGCTGCCGGACAAACCAGTCAGCGCAATCAACTTGCCCAGTGGAAACTCCACCCGCAAATTTTTCAAATTATTCGTCGTCGCTCCAATGATTTCAATTGATTTACCGTGCAAATTCTTTTTAGCCACCGCCAACGTCTGGCTTTCGCGCCCCAAAGGCGCGCTGCTCCGCTTGACTTGCATTTTGCCCGCCAAATACTTACCAGTCAGACTTTTACTGTTGTGTTTAAGTTCTTCCAGTGTCCCACTGGCCACAATGTATCCACCGTTTTTGCCCGCTCCTGGGCCAAAATCATAAATCACGTCGGCCGCTTCCATCACGTCGCGGTCGTGCTCGACCACAATAACCGTGTTTTCTTTGGCTTGCAAGGTTTTGAGCGTCTCGATTAAGCGGTGATTGTCTCGCTGATGCAAACCAATCGTCGGCTCATCTAATATATATAGTACCCCCGTCAAACCGGTGCCAATTTGCGACGCCAATCGAATCCGTTGCGCCTCGCCGCCGGCCAAAGTGTTCGCCTGGCGCGACAGCGTCAAATAATCCAAGCCCACGCTCAGCAAAAAATTCAACCGCGTACACACTTCCTTGATAATCGGCTCAGCGATGACTTTTTCCTTCTCGCTCAAACGCTCCCCAGCCAACAACTGCCAAAAAAATTTCTCCGCCGCTTCAATCGTCAAATTACACACTTCAGCAATGTTAAACCCATCAATCGTCACGCTCAGCGCCTCCGGCCGCAACCGCTGCCCATGGCAATCCGGACACACTTCCTGCCGCATAAACCGGCCAATTTCCCGGCGCACCCAGTCGCTATCCGAATTATTAAACCGACTTTCCAGCTCCGGCACAAAACCAGTAAAAGTTTCCCGAATTTTCGTCGGCTCACCAAAGCGATTTTCGCCCGCCACCGTATACGTTTTATGCGAGCCATACAGCAAGACTTTTTGCGCGTGCTCGCTCATCGCTTGCCACGGCGTCTTGCGAAAATCCACCCCCACGTCTTCGGCCACCACTTGCACCAGCCGCGAATACCAAGTATTGGCCGCAATCGTCCGCTCATAAGGAATAATCGCCCCCTCCGACAGCGTCAGTCCCGGCGCAATCATTTTGTCCACGTCAATTTTCAGCAGCGACCCCAAACCGTTACAAGTCGGACACGCGCCCACCGGCGCATTAAAGGAAAAGAGCAAGGGAGTGGGCTCTTCCATACTCAAACCGCAAAAACTACACGCCAACTTTTCACTGTAAACCACGTCCTCAAATTCCGTTGGTTTTTCCGGAAAGTCCAAACTCGCGTCCAAGACAAAACCCACGATCACAAATCCTTCCGCCTGCCGCAGCGCCTCCTCCACACTGGCCGTCAAGCGCGTCACCAAATGCGTCCGCTCGTCCTCATGACTCAACTGACCCGGCGTCACCGCCAACCGATCCACCACCACCTCGATATGGTGGCGATTGTTTTTAAACAAATCAATCCGCTCATCCAAATTATACACGCGCCCATCAATCCGCACCCGTTTGAAACCGCGCTTGCGCAAGCCTGCCAACAGTCCAGAAAATTCACCTTTTTTATCACGAACTATAGGTGATAAAACTATCATTCGTACACTTTTTGTGCTCATTCGGTCCGTGACTTGTTTCATGATGTGACCGATGATTTGGTCTACACTTTGCGTCGACACTTCCCGGCCGCAATTGGGACAATGCAAATGCCCGCACTTAGCATACAGCAAGCGCAAATAATCGTATATTTCCGTAATTGTCCCCACCGTCGAGCGCGGATTATGCGACGTTGTTTTCTGATCAATCGCAATCGCCGGCTGCAAGCCCTCGATATTGTCCACATCCGGCTTTTTCATAATCCCCAAAAACTGCCGCGCGTAGCTAGACAAGCTTTCCACGTACCGCCGCTGCCCTTCGCTATACAAAGTATCAAAAGCCAAACTTGACTTGCCGCTCCCGGATAAACCGGTAAAAACGATCAACTTATTTTTCGGGATCGACACGCTCACGTTTTGCAAATTATTCTCGCGCGCCCCACTGATCACAATTTCGCCACTTGCCATATAGACGGCCAATTATACCACCAAAACGCTTATTTGGCAAGCATAATTCACCGCCAGCAATTAGGTCTTGACAATTGGCCAAAATCGGGTACAATGTCGCTATGGCAAATCAAAACAATCGCAAACAAACTCCCTTAATTATCGGCGCAGTCGTCATTGTGCTCCTGCTACTCGTCGGCGGCCTATGGTTGACCAGTCGCCAAAAAAACACCGATACACCAGCCGAAAATGTTGAAGCCTCCGCCGCGCCCAAAAAGAAACGCATCAGCGCTCCGCTCAATGTCATCGACCTTACCGAGCGACCCGTGGTCACCTTGCGCCCTTTTGCCCAAGACGGCGGCCGTTTTGTCAATATCGCCGTGGAAACCCTCAACAAACCCGCTACCAACGCCGAATACGAAATCGTCTACAATGTTATCGGCACCAGCGCCGTCTCCGCTTCCGGCTCCAAAATCGCCGTGCCCGATGGCGAAGAAGAAGGCGGCCTGCAAGCTTTCATTGGCGAACTCGATTTGGCCTCACTGCCCACCCAAACCGCCAACCGTTTTGGCACTTGTTCAGCCGGTGGCGCTTGCATCAACAACAATGTCGATTATGGCGAACTCACCTTGACTTTCGATGGCGCCGATAAATACGGTGTCCACAGCAATTGGACCTATTTTGAAACCGGCAAGTCGCGCTCAGTCACCACCGATGGCGAATTTACCCTCGTGGCCGACGCTTTAGCCGACGCCAAAGATTATTTAATCATGCAAGCCATCGGTTTGCCCGCCGGTTTGACCGGCACCCCCGTCACCATCAGTGACGGCGGCAAAGACAATGGTACACAAGCGGTCGGATACATCCTCTCTTTTACCACCGCCCCCACTGGCGAAATGCTCGCCACTTTAGATTTCGGTAGTCACACTGGTAGTAGCGTTGCTGTCTATGACGGTACCACTTGGTCTGCGCATGCGCTCACCGACGAAGTGCCATTGGGCAACAATTACTACTACGTGTTGCTACAATAGCTCAATCTCTCACTCTGTCGCAAAATGCTAGAACGCAACGGACCGAGATTCACGCTGTACTTGTTAGCAAGCCCACGCCGGAAGAGTGGGCTTGCTACTTAGTCAACACCGTCTCCACAAAGTATCCTATAATATTGCTCCACGTGCGGCGTTCCAGGCGAAAATCATGCTCCACGTGGAGCATTGCAATATTATAGGATACTTTGAGTTTTAGCAATCCCGCGCTAATCACTCGTCACAGCGTGATAAATATCGCCCGCGCCCAGCGTCAGCAACACGTCGCCCCGGCGCATATTTTTGCCGATCCAAGCGCGCAAATCCGCCGGCGTCCCCACGCGTGACACTTTGGTCCCCATAGCCAATTTACTCACCGCCCGCGCTAAATCATCACTGCTAATCGTCCCGTCGTCTTCCTCACGCGCGCTGGCAAAAATATCCAGCAGCACCACTTCGCCCGCCGTCGCCAAAGCGGTTGCAAACTCGCCCAAAAGCTGGCGCGTACGCGAAAAAGTGTGCGGTTGAAAAGCCACCACCAGTCTTTTGCCTGGCCGGTGCGCTTGCATGGCCGCAATCGCAGCCGCCACTTCGCTGGGGTGATGGGCATAATCGTCCCAAATTTCCACGCCCCCGATAGCCGGCAAATTTTGCAGCCGCCTCGTCACCGACCGATACTGGCTCAAAGCCGCCATCACCGCCGGCCTGTCCCAACCGAAAACCTGCGTCGCCACCGTCAGCGCCGCCAGCGCATTCATCCGATTAAACTCGCCAGGCACTTGCAAGTGCCAGTCAGCCACATCTGCCAGTCGCACGTCATTGAGCTCATGCGTCCCGTAGCTAATTTGAGTCACGTCACTCCGGCGCTCCAGCAATTGCCAGGCCAACTCGCGCAAATTCTGGTCGTCACCATTGTAAACCAAAAAGCCCTCCGGCGCCAGCCGGGCGAAAAACCGGCCGAAAACCTGTTTGGTATGATTGAAATCGCGATATACATCCGGATGGTCAAAGCGCAAATTATTGCACACAATCACGCTCGGCGATAAATAGTCAAAACGAAAATGCGCCCCCGCCGAGTTTTTCAGCAAAGGATCGGCAATATATTCGTCGGCCTCGGCCACAAAATAATCGCTGCTGGCCGCAAATTGGCCCGTTTTAGCCAAACCGATAATTTGCCCCACGCCCACGGCAAAAGACACAGGGGTGCGCAACTGCTCGCCCGTCCAGGCCAACATGGCGCTAATCGTCGATTTTCCGCCCACCCCGCACACTGCCACCACTTTTTGCCCGGCCGAAACCTCGCCCAAAGCCGCCGCGTGCGTGTACGTCGGGATCCCTCGCCGTCTGGCTTTTTCCACCAGCGGATTTTGGCTGCCGCCATGCGAACCAGTGTAAATCACCACCTCTGTTTCCGCCGGCAGCTCGCCGGCAAAACCGTCATCAATCGTCACACCCAAGCGCGCCAGCATCGGTTTAGTTGGGAAATCATCGGCCACATCCGCCCCGCGCACCATCTTGCCCATGTCCACCAGCACACTGGCCAGCGCCGTCATGCCCACGCCCTTGATCCCCACGAAATAAAAATGGCTGAAATTTAACATGTTTACTTTTTTTGTTCTAATTCACGTAATATTTCCTGTGCACCAGTAATATCGCACCACAATGTTTCCGTTTTACCGTCGTAATTCATGCTCTGTTCGTGCCCTTTGCCAAAAATAGCGATCACGTTGCCGTCATGAGCATAATTTTCCAAAGCAAAGCGCAGTGCTTCTTCCCGGTTAGCAATCGATATCACTTTGGCGTGTTTGTCGCCCACATCCTGTTTCATTTGCTGGATAATCGCCCACACGTCCTCGGTGCGCGGATCCTCCGCCGTAAAAATCGCTACGTCACATTCCTCAGCCATGATTTTGCCCATACTAGGGCGTTTTTGCCGGTCACGTAAACCCGCGCAACCCACGATCCCAATCAATTGTGCACCTTGGTGGACATATTGTCGTTTGATCGCCGGCAAAACATTGGCCAAAGCTTGCGGTGTATGGGCAAAATCCACAATCATGGTGCAATCAAGCTGCGTCGGGATCACCTCCAGCCGCCCCGCTGGTAACTCAAACTCCCGCAGCGCCGCCACGATATCCTGGTCGCTCACGTCCAGCTGTTTGGCCACCGTCACCGCCTCAATCGCATTGAGCCGATTGTAATCTGTACTCATTTTTTTGGCGATGGCCGCGTCGATCTCTGGCGTAAAATGTGTGACTTGATTAAAAGTCACCACCTTAATTTCCGGGCACAACAACTTTTTCACCGTCCCAAAGTATTCTTGCGCGTCATTGACCACCGCCGTTTGGGCGCTATTGAGCACCAACATTTTCGCCCGCAAATAATTATCAAAAGTCAAATGATAATCCAGATGTTCTCGGTCCACATTGGTCAAAGCCGCGATCTGCGCCTTAATGCCCCACGTCCGATACTGATACGCTCCTTGCGAAGTCACCTCCAACACCACGTATTCCAGGCCCGCCTCCACCATCTGGCGCAAATACCGATACAAATCTTGCGGCTCCGGCGAAGTAACATGAAAACCCGTATCCAGCGACACCTCACCGATATACGCCGCCACCGTCGAGAGCAAACCGACTTTGAACCCTGCTTGCTGGAGCAACCGATAAATCAGCGTGCTCGTCGTGGTCTTGCCGTCCGTGCCCGTCACCAAAATAAACTTCAACTTTTTTTCCGGGTGCCCGTTTTGCGCCGCCGCCCACGCCCCACGCAGCCCCGTGGTCAAAAAGTGATACACCCGTTTAATTCGGTACAGCCACTCTTGCATTTAAAATCCCAATTTAGCGCGCAAGTACTCTGGCAATTTACTAATCGCCACCCGCTCTTGCGCCATCGTGTCGCGCTCGCGGACCGTGACTTCGTCCTTTTCCAGCGTGTCAAAATCCACCGTGATCGTCAGCGGCGTACCGATTTCGTCTTGTCGGCGATAGCGTTTACCAATGTTACCGTGATCGTCAAATTCAATTTGATAAATTTGGCGCAATTGATGAGCCAGCGCGTGCGCTTTGTCCACCAGTTCCGATTTATTGCGCAACAAGGGGAACACCGCTGCCTTGACCGGTGCTAGCCGCGGGTCAAACTTCAACACAGTGCGCGTTTTGTCGTCCACGTTTTCCACATTGTACGCGTGGTCCAAAAACATCAGCACCAACCGGCCCAAACCGACCGATGTTTCCATGATATTCGGCAAAATTTTGCTCTGTGTTTTCTCGTCCCACATCGTCAAGTCCGCCCCCGAAAACTTGCTGTGCTGGCTCAAATCCCAATCTCCTCTGGTATGAATACCCTCAATTTCCTTGAAACCGCCCAAAAACTTACTGTTGTACTCGATGTCGTAAGCTTGCGAAGCGTAGTGGGCCAATTTAATGTGTTTAAACCAGCGGATTTTGCTCTCATCCATCCCCAAATCCAGATACCACGCCCACCGCGTCTGCCGCCAATATTCGTAGCGCTCCGCCATTTCCTCCGGCCGCAAGAAATATTGCATTTCCATCTGCTCAAACTCACGAGTCCGGAAAATAAACTGCCGGGCAATAATTTCGTTGCGGAAAGCTTTCCCCACCTGAGCAATACCGAAAGGCAGCTGCGGGTGCATACTATCCACCACATTTTTGTATTCCAAGTAAATCCCCCCGCAAGTTTCCGGACGCAAATAAACCACCGATTCTTCCGTCAATTCATCCGTGGGCGAGCCGATATTGCTTTTGACCATCAGCGAAAAACGTTTAGCCGGGGTCAAATCCGTACTGCCGCAATTGGGGCACTTGATTTGTTTGCCCTGAGCGCGCAAGTCGTCAATATATTTATTGACCACCTCAATCGATTCTTTGTCCGCATTAATCCCGAAATCCTCAAGCAAGTGATCCGCCCGCAAGCGAGTGTGGCATTTTTTGCACTCCATCTGCGGATCATCGAAACTGTCCACGTGTCCTGAAGCTTTCCAAGTCGTCGGGTGCATAAAAATAGCGCTATCTAGCCCAAAAACGTCATCGCGTTCTTGGACCATCGACCGCCACCAACAATCGCGGATATTGTTTTTCAGCAAAATCCCGTGGTGACCATAGTCATAAATCGCGCTCATACCGCCGTAAATCTCGCTACTGGGGAAAACGAACCCCGCCTGTTTGCAAAAACTCACTAATTCATCTAATTTACTTTTGGCCATGAACGCCTTTCTAATTTTTTTTGTCTCAGGGAAGCTATTATACCACGTTTTCGCCCGTCCCAGCTGCCCAATTGCATCTAATATTATAGGTCTTTTACTCAATTTTCGGGTTTTTTCTCCAGGCGAAGTTTCGGTAAATTATCCTATAATATATTTTTATAGAAAAATTTCCTCGAGTAGTAAAAAAATATTATAGGATATATCAGACGACTAGCGTTTGATTCAACTCCAACCCATTGCTTTGCAAAATCCGCATCACCCCCAAGTTAATTTTTTCCTTGTAGGCCAAGTGGGCAAAATAATTGCCCGTGTCACCGTCATGCAAAAAGCGATAAATGATTTTAATTTGGATGCCGTAGTCGCTCAACTCATCCACCGTCACGCTTTTCACCTCCGTCCGATCTTTGATATCGGGCCGATTGAAAAGTTGTTTGAATTGAACCACCGTGTTTTCCAAATTATCAGCCGTCGCCGCCGGTGTCTGTTTGATTTTCACCGGGAAAGACACCCGCCGGTAACCCATCCGATGATAGTTTTCAATAATGCTATTGGTCAACTCATAATTAGACACCACCAGCTCATTACCGCGCAGTGCTCGAATCCGCGTCGTCCGCAAATGAATTTCTTTGATCGTTCCAGCAAAACCATTATTACCAAAAGCGATATAATCGCCCACGGCAAACGAGCGATCAATATACAAAGTGAAAAAAGCAAACAAATCTTTAAGCGAATTTTGAAACGAAAAGGCCACGATGATCGAAGCAATCCCCAAACCGTTGACCAAACCTTGCACGTCAATATCAGCAATCCACAGTGCCACCAGCGCCGCAATCAGCCACATGACGATGGTGTCCACCACGTTGATCAAATTGATCACCATTTTCACCGTCGCCTCCGACACATTATTTTTAAACCGCAAATAAATCCGCACCACGTTTTCCACACAAATCCGGATGACGTCAATAATCGACATCACCACGATAAAAATAAATATCGAAGTCAGCAAGATGTGAATCACCCGCGGCCAAGGCAAAATGATGCTCATCGCGTAAAAACTGTAAAACAGCACGCTCGCCGTGCCCAAATGATCAAAAATTTTGCGCCACAAACCAATGCTGGCGTTTTGAAACCGTTTTTCCAAAATCGACAGCACCAAAATGTTGACAAACTTGAAAGTCGACAGCGAAGCCAGCACCGCCACAAACACCAGCAAACTCAAAAAAAACAGTTCTGTCCGCGAAAAACCCAGACGAGTTAAAAACAAGCTGAGATTGTGAGCTAACAAATAAATTGACATCGTCCTTCATTATACACCAATTTTTGCCAATTACCACTTAGATAACATTGCTCGCGGTGTTTGGCACAAAATTTTAATATCTTGCCATATGGAAGCCGACCGCGCGTACTCTGCGTCCAGTTTGGCCCGTTTGGCAAAAGGAATTTCGTTGCGCCCGGAAACTTGCCACGGCCCCGTGATGCCCGGCTTGACCGAAATAATATCTTTAATATACTTTTTCGTTTCCGGATAGCGCGCCGTTTGCTCCGCCAACTCTTCGCGTAAATATGCCCGTGGACCCACCATACTCATCTCACCGCGCAAAACATTGTACAGCTGTGGAAATTCGTCAATGGTAAAAGCCCGCAAAAATTTGCCCAAATGTGTAATCCGCGGATCTTCGTCCGCCGCCATTTTCCAGTCACCTTGTTTAAATTTCTTGAGCAAATCGTCATTGTCTTGATGCAAAATTTTGTCCGCGTCCGGCACCATCGAGCGAAACTTCCACAAATAAAATTCTTCACCGTCGAGCCCCACGCGTTTATGTTTGAAAAAAATTGGTCGCCCCGAGTCCACATAAATCGCGATCGGCACCAACAGCCACGCTGGCAAAAACAGTATCATCAGCAAACTGGCCACTACCACGTCCAAAATTCGTTTGCCCCAGCGATAAGAAGATCCTGACTCTGACATTATAAATACTCTTGCCGTTTATTCTTTTTGAGTTGTTCCACAATTTTTTTGACTTCTTGGGAACGCGATTTTTGCGCAATCAACAAAATGTCCGGTGTATCCACCACCACTAAGTTGTCCACGCCCACCAGGGCCAGCAAGCGCTCGCCCGAGCCAGTCACCAAATTAGCCCGCGCTTCATGGGTCACCAACTCGCACTTGCCGCTTAAATTGCACACGTTGTCCGCCGCATCCTTTTTACCCAGCTCGTAGGCCACTTTCCAGTCGCCCACATCAGACCAAGCGAAATTTCCCGGAATCAGCAGTAAATTATCCGCTTTCTCACTGATAGCGTAATCAATGGAAATCGCCGGGCTGGCCGCATACACGCTCGTCAATTGACGGGCAAACTCTTTAGCACTCGCCCCCACCAAAGGTTGCGCGGCAGCTAAAATTTTGGGCGCGTGCTTGGCAAAAGCTTGTACCAGCGCCTCCGCCGACCACACATACATATTGGCATTCCAAAAATACCGGCCCGTGGCAATAAAAGCCGTGGCCGTGGCTAAATTCGGCTTTTCGGTGAAACTATCCACCCGGAAGACCGGCAATTTTTTGTCATTGTCCACTTGCTCGCCCACTTTAATGTAGCCAAACCCCGTCTCCGGCCCCCGCGGAGCAATGCCCACGGTCACCAAATTGTCACCCTCGGCTGCCATCCGGCACGCCTTACGCATCGTCCGGGCAAACTCCGGCAAATCGCTGTCCACCACGAAATGATCAGACGCCGAATTCATAATCACCGCCTGCGGATCCAAATTGCGCGCGTAAATCGCGCCCACTAGCATCGCCAACGCCGTGTCGCGTTTTTCCGGCTCCAAAATGATATTGTGCTCCACCACCTCTGGCAATTGCGCCATGACCATTTTTTTGTGCGCTGCATTGGTAATAATAATGATGTGATCCCAATCCACCAAAGTCAGCGCCCGATCTGCCGTTCGCTGCAACATCGTTTTTTGGCCTACAATCGTTAAAAATTGTTTCGGACTGTTGTCACGCGAGCGCGGCCACAACCGCGTGCCCGACCCACCGGCCAAAATTACCACGTATTCATGACTGCTTGAAGTGTTTTTTGACATATTCATTGATGCAAGAGGCGAATTCATCGGCAAACTTTTGCCTGCTCCACTCGCCAGCCGGGACTTTCTGCCGCCCCGCCGCAGCGATTTTGTCCACTTGCTTTTTCAAACTTTCCTGTGTTTGCCTTTCTTCAATTGTTCTTTTTTGCCGGTCATCCAGCAATTCCGCCGCTCCCGAGCGCGGATGAGTCACCACTAGCAACCCCGCCGCGTTGGCTTCCAGCAAGTTGATCCCAAAATCTTCCTCACCGGGTGCCAAGAGCGCATACGCTGTATTATAATACATTTTTAAGCATTTTGGCGAGATATTTTTGACAAATGTCACATTTGCATAAGATTTTTTGTCTACAAGTTGCCGCAAAAATTTTTCTTGTCCGCCTGCACCCACGATCACTAATGGCACACCCAATTGTCCACACGCTTCGATACAAGCTTGGCATTTTTTATACGCGCGCAATCGCCCCACGAAGAGAAAAAATGGTTTTGAGCCATTTCTGAAGTTTTCGTCATACTGTACATCAATGTTTTTTTGACAATTTGTACAATTTTTGTCTATATTTGTACACAAAATATGATCAATCGGTTCATCGTCCAAAATCGTCGGATAAATGACTCTATCCACTCGCCGGCCATAATATTTTTGGCACCTCTCGGCCACCAGTTGCGAAATCGCGATGATTTTGTCTGGTCGCGCCGCTGCTTTTTTATCTATATATTGCAAAAATTTGATCACTGGCCACAACCCGAAACGCATCACCGGCAAATATTGCTCCGGTGCTATCCACAAAAATCGCGTGGGTGTCAGCAAATAGCACACGTGCAACTGCTGGCGACTGGTGCGCACATTTTTAGCCGCGCAGCTAGTCACACTGATAATCACGTCATACGCGCGCACATCCAAACTAGCAAAAGCCGCCCATAAAAAAGGCGTCAGCAGCCATTTATGCCGATGCAAAAACCTCGGCCAACGCCCCAGCCACGTCGTCTCCACTCGAGCAAACTTTTTCGTCCACGCCACCGAGGGCGTCACAAAAGAAGTATACAGCGTCGCCTCCGGAAAAAGCTCGGCCAAAACCGCCAACACTTTTTCCGCCCCGCCCCAATTGGTATCCGCCCAATCGTAAACAATCGCCACCCGCTTATTCATGCATCACTTTCCGATACACCGCCACCGTTTGATCCACCGTCCGGTCCCAATCGTAGCGCCCCGCCCAAGCTTGATACGCCGCCACTCTCACCCCTTGGTTCTCTTGTGTCAACTGATCTAATTCATGTATAAAGGAAGCCACGCTGCGCGGATCAAAAGCGTAAAAATGCGCCCCATACACCTCGCGAAAAATCGCGATATCGCTGGCCAAAACCGGCGTTCCCAGACTCAAAGCCTCAATCCCAGTCAGGCCAAAGCCTTCCGAAAAAGACGGCTGCACCAAAGCCAGAGCCCGCTGGTAGGCATCTTTGAGTTCGCTGTCCGCCAGCTGATGATAAAAATGGACTCGCTTTTCCAGCCGGCGCGCCCGCACCCGCTCGCGCATCTGCTGGCAAAAAGCATCCCGCGCCGAGACAATCACCAGCTGCAAATCTGGCCGCTGCCCAAGCGCCTCCAAAATCAGCCCCACGTTTTTGTGCGGATACAACGAGCCGACGTAGAGCAAAAACTTCGCCGGCCATGGCCTGTTTGGCGCTTTGGCCGGAAAACGCGACCAATCGGTGCTCCCATTGTAAATCACTTGAATTTTGGGCGCCACACCAGGATAAAATTGTCGCACCGTCGCTCCCGCTTGCTCACTGGGTACCATGATCGCCGCCGCGCGTGCGCTGACTCTATCCACCAGCGCCCGATAAGCCGCATATTTGACACCATACTGCCACGCCGGCAGCGTGGTCACGCCCGCCCCGCGACTTTGATGCCACAGCAAATCATGGATAGTGACGACTAATTTTGCCACACCCGGAAAAAACGGCGCATTAAAATGTGGCACGTGTAGCAAGTCAATTTTTTCCCGCCGGTAAAGCGCCGGCAAACGTACTTGCTCGGCCAGCGAATAGTGGGGAATAGGGGAGACCACCACGCTTACATTAGACAAATTTTGTACATCTTGCGAAATTTCATGCGATAAATCAATGATTTCTCGCCACTGTTTTTCATCTGCAACCACGATAGTCAGCTGCCAGCCAGCCGGCAGTGCTCCCGGCAAGCGCGCCGCCAAATTCTTGATATATCGGCCTAAACCGGCGTGACGCACTCCACTTAAGCGCGCATCCAAACCCAATCGCACTCCTGACATACTATTATTATACCCCAAAAACCACTCCTTTTCAAGTCAAAGCCGCCTGCAGACCGCCTAAAATCGCCGCTACCGTTGGCACACTGATGCTATTGCCCAGCGCTTGATACAAGTGTTTGTCCAGCAACTCCGCCGGCAACACAAAATCATCACTCAAGCCTTGCAACCGAGCGCACTCGCGCACCGTCAGTGGCCGCAAACCCCGTTTATCCACCACCAACGGCACATTGTAGCCGCCCGTCCCCATATTGGCCATCAGAGTGGGAAAGACCCCGCCGGCCGCCGCCCGGACATACGAGCGCCGATAAGTATAAATCGTGTCCGCGCGCCAGTCAAATCCAGGCACGTGCGCCGCCAGTTTACGCCCCGTTTCATAGTATTTGTCCGCAATTTGCGCCGGTGGTTGCAAAATCTCACGCCAGCCCACGAATTTTTGGGCAGCGCTTGGCCAGGCGAACCGTTCCAACCATTCCTGCCTGGCCACCCCCACGATATACAACCGCTCCCGCCTGGCCGGCAAGCCCGAAATCACATGTGCATCCAGCACGCTGTGCGTCACAAAATAGCCCAGAGATGTGAGCTCTTGCAGAATTTGGCCTAAGGTAGCGCCGCCCGCATGCGCTGCCAAATTAGCCACGTTTTCCAGCAAAAAAGCCCGCGGTCGAGCGGCGCGCAAGAGATTCAGTAAATCAAACACCAATTGCCCACGCCCCAACGGATCAGCCAAGCCGGCCTGCCGGCCGGCCCGCGAAAAACTCTGGCACGGAAAACCAGCGGTGACAATGTCGGGCTGGGCCGCTGTCACTAATTCGCTCACACTCGGCTGGCCCGGCGCGCTCGCCTGGCGAATATCCTGACGCACAAAAGGGGCAGTGAAATTCGCCCGATAAATCGTTTCACACGTCTGGCTCACGTCTGTCGCCAGCACCACTTTGATACCCACACGCCCCGCCGCCGCGCTAAACCCGCCTAATCCGGCAAACAGGTCCACCATGGTTAAAGATTGCTGCGACATATGGGGTATTATAACACTTTTGTGAGTCGGGCGGGGCTCGAACCCGCGACTTTCTGCTTAGAAGGCAGACGCTCTATCCAACTGAGCTACCGACCCACCAGACTTCCTATTATACCATATTTTTGCCCCGCACCCAGAGGCTCCTCTTTTAACCATTTTTTAACATTTCATGGTATAATTGAGCTCACGTATGAAAAAAAGTCGTCTCATTGTCGCCCTCGCTAGCCTGGCAGTCGCCAGCGGTTTTCTCACTCCGGCCGCCCACGCCCAAGTTTGCGCCGTTTGCACCGTCGTCATCGGCGGCGCTTTAGGCCTATCCCAATACTTAGGTGTCAACGATCTTCTCTCTGGCATCTGGTTGGGTGCCCTCGTCCTCGCCCTGGGCAGTTTCATCGGCCACAGTGTCTTCAAAAAAACGCACGTCGCCTGGCACCGCTGGACAATTTTGGGTAGCATCGTCACCTTTTCATATTTAAGCCTCTATTTGCTCAATTTTTTTGCCGATTCACCGCATGATTTCGGTATGCCTAATTTGTTGCTCGGGATGCTGATTGGCACTATCGCTCTGTTGCTGGGCGAAGCCACCGACAAACTCTTGCGCCGTCTCAAAAATGACTCTGGCAAGCCCTTTTTCCCCTTTCAAAAAGTGGTTTGCCCTGTAGTTTGCCTCTTGATCGCTACCTTGCTGACTCAATGGTGCTGCCTGAGTCATTAGTCCTATAATATTTTTTCACTACTCGAGGAAATTTTTCCATAAAAATATATTATAGGATAATTTACCGAAACTTCGCCTGGATAAAATACCAGAAAATTGAGTAAAAGACCTATAATATTTTCAACACCAAAGGCAAATTAAACACTTTTCTCCCAGATTTTTGTGGTATAATAAAACCCACAAACAGAAAGGTGTCCATGGCAACAGAAAAAATCAAATGTGAACAATGCGGCCACGAATTAGCCGATACCGACAAATTTTGTCCCAATTGTGGCGCCCAAATTATTGATGAGGAAGAAACCGTCGAGGTCTTGCGCCCCACGAACCGCAAATCACGCCTTGCCGCCGGCCTCCTGGCCTTCTTTTTAGGCTCACTGGGTATACACAATTTTTACCTGGGTAAAACCAATCTCGCTATCACTCAACTTTTACTCACCACCATCGGCAGCTTTTTCACCTGTGGCATCAGCGCCGCCGCCGTCCAAATTTGGGCAATGATTGAAGGCGTGATGATTTTAGCAAGTTCTGATGGCTATACCACCGATGGTCAAGGCAACCCATTGGGCGAATAAGCCGCTGTGGCAGCGCTTCTGGCCTCTAGCCGTTCTCGCGGCCATCTGGCTGGTTTTCTACTTGCTCCCCGTCGATTTTTTCGCTCATTTACCCATCGAATTATGCCTGATCAAAAGGCTTTTTCATCACGAATGTTTCGGCTGTGGCACTCTGCGGGCTTTGTCATTTTTGGCTCACGGTCAGCTCTCAGCCGCCTGGGCTAGCAACCAGTTGGTTTTTGCTTACTTGGCCGCCCTCACTCTCTACCAGACTCAAATTATGGTATAATACGCCTCATGATCAACTCGCTCACCATCAAAGGCCGCCGCTACGCTTTACCCATTTTCTGCCCCGACGCCACCCGCGGGGTCGTCCGCTCACTTTCCACCCACGACTTGCTCGCCACCGGTACCCGCGGGGTGATTGTCAACACCTGGCACTTGCACGATTTAGTCGGCGATCAACGCCTGAGCGAGTGGGGTGGTGTCAAAAAACTCATGGCCTGGGAGGGCCTGACTATTTCTGATTCTGGCGGTTTTCAAGTTTTTTCCCTGTTTCAAAAGCAGCCCGATTTCGGCAAAATCACTGACGCCGGCCTGGTCACCTACACTGGCCCCAAAAAGCAGCACAAAATCGTTTTCACGCCCGAAGATTCCATCCGCGCTCAATTTGCTATCGGCAGTGACATCATGATTTGCCTGGACGATTACACCGGCCCCACCGCCACCCCGGCCAGAATAGAGCAAAGCACTAGCCGCACTATCGCCTGGGCAGCCCGATGCAAAAGAGAATTTGAGCTTGAGTGTCACCGGCATGGCTTTACCAAGGACAACAGACCGTTACTTTTTGCCGTCATCCAAGGCGGACGCGATTTAGCCTGGCGAAAAATTTGCGCGACGGAGTTACTCAGCATTGGTTTCGACGGCTTCGGCCTCGGCGGCGCCCAATTCCGACCAGACGGCAGTCTGGACCTCGACTGGGCCGCCGCCTCGGCCACTCTCACACCAGACGACTTCCCGCGCTACGCTTTAGGCTTTGGCAAACCAGACGAGCTAGTCGCCCTGGCTGCCGCCGGCTACCAGATTTTTGATACCGTCTTGCCCACCCGCGACGCCCGCCACGGCCGGCTGTATATCCACCCAGAAAAAGACGGATCCACAGCCAAAAATTACCAATTTCTCAACCTCAACCGCGGCGCTTTCGCCACCGATTTTACTCCACCTGACCCGCAGTGTCAGTGTCCCACTTGCCAGCAGTACACCCGCGCTTACTTGCATCACCTGCTGCGACTCGGCGACTCGGCAGCTTGGCGAGCCTGTACCATCCACAATTTGCACTTTTATCAAAAAATTGTCTCCCAAATTACCTCGTCAGTGTGATATAATACACCAGTTCTTTGGCATTTGGCCCCATCGTCTAGCGGTCTAGGACATTTGGTTCTCATCCAAAAGATCCCCGGTTCGAATCCGGGTGGGGTCACAAAAATACCTATTCACCAGTACAATTTTACAATTTGTACAATTTTTATCTATTTAAATTATCTCACATTCACCGTCACCATCAGCGGATACTCGCCATTTTCGTCCGCCAGTGTCCGCATCACCACCGTCAGCTCACTTTCATCCCGCGGCAAAATCGGCACTCGCACACTCGCAACTTGCTCGCCGTCAAGCACGGTTTGCGTGCCACCCACTTGGACACCATTTTGCCACACTTCAATAAATACTGATGTATCTGCGTTTTTTGCATCTACTGCTGCCACCATCGCCGCCACTTCTCTCTGCTGGGTGACTGGTATTACCGCACTCATGGCCTCCCGCCAGCGATACACCGTATTGTGACGCCCGTCGGCCGCCTCCACCCCCAGCAAATAGCGCTCGTCCAAATAGCTCTCCAGTTTTTCCGCGTAATTAATATACATCTCGGCAGCGTCAAATTGTGCCCATTGGTCCGTATCAAACGCCAAACTCCCTCGCCACAGCGTATACGTCCCCCACGCCAACTGTTGAGCAATTTTGTTTTCAAATTCCGCCAAGACGTCTGGCCGATCGAAATATCGACCATAGTTGGCCACATACAAATCCACCGGATAAGTCGCCAGCACCACGTCCCCAGTCCAAATCGAATCCGGCACCAAAAAGCGCTCCGGGAAAGCGTCGCCATTCACCCGCGTCATCTGGCGATCCCGCCCCAACCACGACACATTTTGCCACCAGTTAGCCAGCGAATAATCGTACTTTTGCCAACTTGAACCATAATTGGCAATCATCAACCATTGCTGCCCCGCCGTCACGCCCCAGGTCAGCAGCGCCAACGCCATCCACCCTCGGCCCAACCATCGCCACTTTTGCCCCAACCACCAGCCAGCCACCACCACCAGCAAATTCAGCCCCAACCACCCGCCCACAAAATAACGCGCGTAACCAGTCGTATACGACCACATCAGAAAACCCCCAACAAAAATCAGCCACAAGCTCCAGCCAGCAAACTCATTTTTTTGCCTTAAAATCAATCTTTTTACCCCAATTATCGCCACCAGTGCCAGAGCCACCATCCCTAGCAGTAGCCCCCAGCGCCCCGGATTAGGCACTTCCGTCACCCGCTCCAAAGGCAGCGCCCACATGTGATACAGCCATGTCCAATGCTCCAGCTGATTCTGCGGCCCCCAGCGGCTGTCTTTAAAATTATATTGGTCAATATAATAAGGCGAGTGAAAAAGTGTATTGTAATAGGGAAAAATCGGGTTGTGCGTGCACCAAAAATTAAACAGTAGATAAAC
>JAFRKU010000054.1 GCA_017431585.1 bacterium
GATTTACCGCCGCCGGTGACTTTGACGGTGACAGCAAATTTACCCAAGGTATCGGAGGTCACAAAAGGCAGATTGTAGACGGTGGCGGCGTTTTGGATGTTGCCAAAATATTGACCCGCGGCCAAACCGTTGACCACAAAATCGCCAGCTTTCGGATACAAACGCACCCGGGCGGTCGCCGTGCGGCGGCGGCCGACGGCGGCGATGTACTCGCCGTTGGGCGAGTTCATACCCACGTCCGCTTGCTTGCCTCGGCCAGCAACTTTAACTGGTTTTTCCTTTTTCACCACTTTTTGGGCGACAGATTTTTTATTTTTCTTGATTGCCATACTTATTTCTCACTGTTTTTAATAAAATTCTGATAACTATGCTCGCTGCCGGCAAAAACTTTGAGGCGGGCCAAGCGGGCGTCGCGCAATTTGTTGGCCGGGAGCATACCTTTGACTGCCAGGTGAATCATTTCGTCCGGGTTGCGAGCACGCATGTGGGCGAATGTTTCCCGACGCAAACCTCCGGGATAATTGGAGTGATGGATGTAGGTCTTTTTGTCGGCTTTGTTGCCGGTAACCACGATGTGGCTGGCATTGATGAGCACGACGTAGTCGCCGCCATCATTGTGCGGGGTGTAGTCGGCTTTGTCTTTGCCCTGCAAGATAACGGCGATTTCGCTGGCCAACTGGCCCAAAACGCGATCGTGGCCGTCAATCAAGCGCCATTGACGCTTAATTTTTTCTTGGGGCAAACTCACTGTTTTTTGTCTGTACGTTTTCATAGTTTATTTTCCTGATTTGTCGGTTTTGGCCGCTTTAGCCGCAGGCGCCACCTTTTCTTGGGGGCGCTTTTCGACGACGGGCAACGCTTCTACCAGGCTCAAACGGTAGAGAGCGGTGTTGTCGCCGCGGCGATTGCCCACCAAAGTCAAACGGGTGAAACCGGATTGACGATCTTTGAAGACAGGCGCGACCCGGTCACAGAGATTGTTGACCACGTCCCGACGGCCAAACAAGCGGTGCAATTGGCGGCGAGCGTTGAGGTCGCCAACTTTGGCCCGGCTAATTGATTTTTCAATCAGCGGAATGGCGGCTTTGGCTTTGGCGCGAGTAGTGATCACTTCGCCATGCCACAAAACGGCGCTGGTCACACCGAGCAGCAAGGCACGGCGGGCTTTGGTATCACGATTGAATGTTTTTTTGTGAACTCGGTGTCGCATAGATTTAATCCTCTAATTTCACTCCGTGGGTCGCCAACGCATCCTCGATGACGCCAATACTCTTGGCCCCGAGGTTTTTGACCTTGGCGATGGTACTTTTTTGAGTGGACAGTAAATCGTAAACGGTGCGGAAGCCGGCACGTTTGAGAGCATTGCTCAAGCGAGTGGGCAATTCCACTTCCTCGACGGACAAGAGCATGATCTTGGCTTCCTTGGGATCGAATTTGCGTTGGGCAAAATCTTGTTTGCTCGGATCCAAAGCCACCGGATCAAACATTTGGGTAAATTGTTTGGCTAAAATTTGGGCGGCTTGTTGGACGGCGTCCATAGGCTCGATGGTGCCTTTGGTTTTGACGTCCAGCAGCAAGCGATCGTAATCCGTCTGGCGACCGACACGAGTTTCCTCGACGGTGTAACTGACGGTAGCGACCGGCGAAAACAAGGCATCGATGTCAATTTGACCGACGGTGTTATTGGCTTTTTCTTGAGCCATGCGATAACCGAAACCGCTTTCCACTTCGAAATCGACGTGGAATTCTTTGTCATTGACAATTTCAGTGATGTACAGGTCTTTATTGACAATTTCCAAACCGGCGGAGGGTTGAATGTCACCGGCGGTGACCACTTTGGGACCTTTGACGTGCAGCGACATGGTGGCGCGCTCGTCGGTATCGGCTTTGACGACAACTTTTTTGAAGTTGAGGACAATATTGAGTAAATCGTCACTGAGGCCCTCGATGCTAGTGTAGGCGTGATCCGAATCAGCAAATTTGACGCTGGTGATAGCGCTGCCCACCAGAGACGTGAGCATGACACGGCGCAAGGCGTTGCCCAGGGTGTGACCGTAGCCATTCATCAGTGGCGCCACTTCGATAATCGCGTGATGCGGCTCCAACTCTTTGATGACTTTGGTTTCAAAAACAGGGTTTAAAATTTCGTATTGGGTTAAATCTCTCATCTCGTCCTCCTTTAGCGTGAGTAATACTCAACAATTTGCTGTTCATCGATATGTTCGGTGGTGTTTTCGCGGGCAGGCAAGCTGTCCACTTTGATCACACCGCTTTTAATTTTGAGCCAGCCAAGATCAGTTTTGTCGTTGTCTTTGATAGCGTCGGAAATAACCTTGATGCTAGCGGAATTTTTGCGCACCGTGACGATGTCGCCTACTTGCACGCGATAAGACGGAATATCCATCTTATGACCGTTGACATCAAAGTGAGCGTGGTTGACCAATTGGCGAGCGGCGGCCCGAGTGGGCGCGAAACCGGCGCGATAGAGGACATTGTCCAGACGGCGCTCCAAAAAGGAGAGCAGCGTCATACCGGTATTGGTGTCTGTGGTGGTCGCTTCTTGGTATAAACGAGTCAATTGCTTCTCGCTGACAACGAAAATGGCGCGCA
>JAFRKU010000055.1 GCA_017431585.1 bacterium
GCCCACATCAAACAAATTAAACCAACCATGACTGGCAAACATTGACTTACCAGTGTTTGGTGTGATGTTTCGAGTCTTTTCCCCACTTGGCGGCCGCCAAAAACCACCACCCCATGCTCAGTCCGCATGTTGTCCTTTCTGTTCTAGCCCCACGGAGTGCGCCATAACGAAGGAGCACCTCGAGGGCTCGAACTACTGGCTCAACCAGTTACCTCAAGGTGCTGCTTCACTGGTCGAGCCGAATAGAAACACTGCCCTCAATCAGGGTGTCCTTCTAATGTTCGAGCAGCCACATTATACCACACCCCTTGACAAATTGCAAGCAGCGTGATACAATCAAAGGCATAGTCTCTGGGAACAGTCGCCTTCGTGGATGAGCGTCCTTGAGCGATAGCAATAGAGGTAAAGCAGAGATTATTACAAGAACAAGCTCGCCAGAGCTTTTTCTTTATGGGTACACAATGATTTTTTGTTGATGAGCCAGCAATAATTTATATAGTTCTATTCCGTCAACCTTACTTTGCCAAGCACGGTTAATAACTCCTGCCAATAAATCGCTCACTTGCAGGAGCACCTGTTTGCGACTATCTCCCTGAGTGAAACTTTTAATATTTGTAAATCCGCCATGTAAACTAGCAGTTTTACGCAATTTATTTCTCAAATACTTATTGCCACAATTGTCCGCCACTATCGTTACTTGCTCTAAACTAGTGATATTAGCAAACAAGATCTAGTAAACAAATTGATAAAAAGCCTGCTTATTCTTTAAGTTTTGACGATCACTCACCGACAAACGTGATTTATCAATTATGACTGCCACATAAGCGAAGTTCATTTTATCAATTGTCTTAATTAATGTTCCACGTTGTTGTTTGGTATTATGAGCAAAATGCCATTCAAAATTTTCCGATACACCCATATTTATTTTCAGTTGTTTTAAAACTGTTTGAAACTGTGACTCGTAATCGTCAGCTATCATCAAAGCTATCAATACAAAAAAACGACTGCTCGTAATTTTATTCACCCCAGTATCACCAGACTCATCAATAAATATTTTCATTGACCATATTATACCATATCTTTCCCCATCAATTACCGCATTTTTTGCGATAATTCAAGTAATTTTCGTCACTTTTGGTCACATTTGCCGCTTTTCGTCATTTTGTCAGTACAATGTCAGTACAAAAGACTCCACATGGAAATCATTAGCCCTCGCGAGCCGTTTACTTACCACCCAACACAAACTCCACCACGTCGCCCTCGCGCATCACGTAGTCGCGCCCTTCCAGCCGGATTTTTCCCGCCTCGCCGGCCGCTTTCCACCCGCCCAGGTCCACAAAATCTTGAAAATCCACTACTTTCGCCTTGATAAATTGTTTCACAAAATCCGTATGGATCACCCCAGCGGCATTGACCGCACTCGTCCCCCGCTTGATCGTCCAGGCACGCACTTCCAGCTCGCCCGCTGTCAGGAAACTTTGCAAACCCAGCGTCTCATACGCCACCCGCGCCAGCCGTTCCAGCCCCGACTCCCGCACTCCCATTTCGGCTAAAAATGCCAGTTGTTCCGCCTCTTCCAGTTGCGCCAACTCAGCCTCCACCGCCGCGGAGACCACCACTGTTTGCTTTTTATCTACCCCCAGTTTCTCCGCCCACTCGCTAGCCACCGCCTCAGCCCGCGCCAAGTCAGCCTCGTCCACATTCAGCACAAAAATTTCCTTTTTGTGCGTCAGCAAATTCAACTCTTGCGCCAAAGCTTGCGCCGCCCCCCGTTCCTCATCGGACAAATTTTGTATACAAACTGAAATATTTTGGCCATTCTCCAATGTTTTTTGAAACTGCTGTATCAAAGCCCATCTCTGTTTGGCTGCCGGCGTCACGCTCCCTTTGGGCGGCACTTGTCGCCCGATGATCTCCAGATCACTCAATTGCAACTCCGTGCGCACCGTCGCAAAATCTTCCACCGGATCCACCGGTGTATCGCGAATAATATCGGGATTGGCAAACACCCGCAATACGTGCGCGATCGCACTCGTCGCCTTGATATGCGACAAAAATTTATTCCCCAACCCCTCGCCCTGACTCGCCCCGCGCACCAGTCCTGCGATATCCACGAATTCAATCGTCACCGGCTTGATCACACTGGTGTGCACAATTGGTGCCAGCCTCGCTAAACGCTCGTCTGGCACACTCGCGATCCCCACATTCGGCTCAATCGTCGCAAACGGATAATTAGCCGCCAACGCCTGACTCGAGCGCAGCAGCGCGTTAAAAAGTGTAGATTTGCCCACGTTTGGCAGCCCCACGATCCCAATTGACAGTGACATATGATGTATTATACCACACTAGTACCCTTGTCTGCCCACCTCAGTCACCAAAAATCATGATCCCAGCGAGCACTCAAGTGAAGCCATCCACATCGGCCCTGTCGGCCACGACCATTCTGTGCCGACCAGCCACTTCGCAAGGACTAATAGTTACAGCTCATCCTTTATTGCTTGAAACACCGCACCAAAATACCCCAGCTTCTGCCTATATTTCCTTGTGAGAACACATATTCCGAATCTGGACTAGCTATATAAAACGTGTTGTATGTCCGGTAGGTGGCATCAGTCGAGTGTCCACCAGACGTTGCCCATACAGCCAACTCGCCCTTCCAGCTATATCTTCCTTCCCCAGTCCAATACCCAGTATACCCACGATTCTTCCAATTGCCTCCTGGTCGCAAAAACTCCAATAATTCTGCCCTTCCGTTAGATACCTCAATCTTTTCCGCCAGCGCTTTAATGCTATCTGTTGATCCAAAAGCTGTAGGTAAATACCACCCCGCCGGGCAAATTCCTTGCCGCGGTTCGCTCGGCTGATAATCAACGCCGTTATACGCACTCTGATCTTGCACCGCTGCCTGATAATTATAATAATAATCATCATCGCTACTTCTCGCACACGCTCCATACAAATCATTACCTATGGCTCCGTATTCATATCCCATGTTGTTCCCTGTCCAAGTCCTCAGCCCACAATTACCATACTTGAGATCGTCCGCCATCCAGCAATGTCCATCGCTAAATTTGCGTATCTCGTAGGCCACACCATTCCGCTTATCCGTCAAGTACCCAATCGCTGTATAATCCGTTCCAGTAGGTGTCGCCACGCTCTCACACATCGCACTCGTCAAAGCCTGCATTGTCGTGATAGTTGTGCCGCCAATCGTCACTCCAGGTATGATGCATGTCGAAGAAGCCGCATGCCACGCTGTTCCCTCACCGCAAAAGTCGCTTCCTGGCTGACACGCCAGTTCGTGCCCGCTGATATAATCAGTGCTCCCCACTTTCACGTATTTGCCAAACGGCACATACCCAGTCGGGATAGTGGCCGCTTGCACAGCAAGCGGCCCCCTGCAAACATCAATCCCCCCCATCAAACAAATTAAACCAACCACGACTGGCAAACATTGACCTACCAGTGTTTTGTTTGATGTTTCGAGTCTTTTCCCCACCACAGCGGCGCCAAAAACCGCCCGTCCATGCCTATCCTGCATAGTCAGACCTTTCTATTGTGTCTCATCGGTGTCTCGTTACCAATAAACGAGCCACCTCGCTGGTTAAACAGAAGCGAATGTTTGCTCCTAAAAAGGAACAAAACGCATCTGACGAGATGGCTCGTTTATTTTCCTTTTTTAACTAGCCAAGCCAGCCAAATGCTGGCCGTAGCCTCGCTTCCGTTTAACCAGTACCAATTATACCACGCCCCTTGACAAATTGCAAGCGATCTGATATAATCAAGCACATATTATCGGGGATATTCCCGTCCACCCCTCTTGGCAACAAGAGGGGAAATTATTTATACAAAGCCAAAAATCCTTGTTTAATCAGCATAAAATCGTGTTCATCAATTTCTCCCATTTTAGCATGCAAACGCGCCACACTCACACATCTTATCTGCGACAATACTGCTACTGACTGTTTAGCATGAAATGAAAATGATACATACCAAGGGCCATGCTTATTCACGCTAGTTAACGGCACCGCCAAAAACCAACTGCCGATTTGTACACATTTCGTCTACATCAATTGTACATATTTTATGCTCATTTTGTACACAAAATTTACTCAGTTTTTACACTCTAAAATTTATTCTTCCACCAATCAATCTTCGCACTTTAGTACAAATTTTATCTACACCTAATCCAAAGACCGTCGCCCTTCCAGCGCCCGCGCCAATGTCAAACCATCCGCATACTCTATGTCCGCTCCAATCGGCAATCCGTGCCCAATCCGCGTCACTTTCATATCCGTCCGCCCCTTTTTCTCAATCAGCTGTTTAATATACAAAGCCGTCGCTTCCCCCTCCATCGTCAAATTGGTCGCCAAAATCAGCTCCCGCACGCCGTCCAGTCGCCCCAACAAATCCATCAAATACAACTCATCCGGACCCACATGATTAAGCGGATCAATACACCCATGCAGCACATGATAAAGCCCGTGATATTTTTCCGATCGCTCCAGCGCCAGCAAATCCAGCGGTTGCTCCACCACGCACATCACCGACCGATCCCGCCCGGCGTCGGTACAAATGTCACACGGATCACTTTCCGCAATCTGATGACATTTACTGCACAAACATGTCTCCTTTTTCAGCGCCAGCAACTTATCGGCAAAATCCTCCAACTCACTTTGCGGATTATGCAGCAAATAGAAAACCAGCCGCTGGGCGCTACGCGGCCCGATGCCTGGCAGAGCCTCAAACTTTTGCGCCAATCTGGTAATTACCGCCGGCAATTTTTGCACTCGTCTCCTTTATGTCTCCATCGCTTCCAAAATTTGCACTACTTGGTCAAAAACTTCCGTCACTGGCCTGGTCGCATTAATTTTTTTAATCCGCGCCCCGCCGTCTTCTTCCCACAATTGCAAATATCCGCGTCGCACTTGATGGTGAAACTTTTCCGCCTCCAGCTCCAGCCTGTCCAATTCGTCCGCCTCTTTGCGCTTTTGGCTCACTGTCAGCGGTATATCCAGCAAAAACGTCACGTCCGGTTTCCGCCCCCGCGTGGCAATTTCATTGAGTTTTTCCACAATTTCCCGCCCCAGCCCCCGCGCCATACCCTGGTAAACCACCCCGCTATCAATACTTCGGTCCATGATCACCATCACTCCCCGCTCCAGCGCCGGCACCACCACCTCCTGGTACAC
>JAFRKU010000003.1 GCA_017431585.1 bacterium
CTTCGATAATCGCGTGATGCGGCTCCAACTCTTTGATGACTTTGGTTTCAAAAACAGGGTTTAAAATTTCGTATTGGGTTAAATCTCTCATCTCGTCCTCCTTTAGCGTGAGTAATACTCCACAATTTGCTGTTCATCGATATGTTCGGTAGTGTTTTCGCGGGCAGGCAAGCTGTCCACTTTGATCACACCGCTTTTAATTTTGAGCCAGCCAAGATCAGTTTTGTCGTTGTCTTTGATAGCGTCGGTAATAACCTTGATGCTAGCGGAATTTTTGCGCACCGTGACGATGTCGCCTACTTGCACGCGATAAGACGGAATATCCATCTTGTGACCGTTGACATCAAAGTGAGCGTGGTTGACCAATTGGCGAGCGGCGGCCCGAGTAGGTGCGAAACCGGCGCGATAGAGGACATTGTCCAGACGGCGCTCCAAAAAGGAGAGTAGCGTCATACCGGTATTGGTGTCTTTGGTGGTCGCTTCTTGGTATAAACGAGTCAATTGCTTCTCGCTGACACCGAAAATGGCGCGCACTTTTTGCTTTTCTTTCAGCTGGATGCCGTATTGCGACATCTTGCGGCGCATTTTGGCGCCGTGTTGGCCGGGGGCTTGCGCCAGGCGGCGAGCCGTTTTGGCGGCGTTGGTTTTCAAAGATAAATCTTCACCGAAACGGCGAGAAATTTTGGTTTTGGGTCCAGTATATCTTGACATAAGTGTTTACCGATTGTGTTTCGCCTTTCTGGATCGAGTGCCGTTGTGGGGAATAGGAGTGCGGTCCACGATCATCCCGACTTTGAGTTTGGCCGTGCGCAGCACATTGAGTGCCACATCGCGACCTGGGCCAATTCCCTTGATATATACGTCAATTTCGTTCATGCCGAAAGCATGCGACTTGGTGAGCGCGTTTTCGATGGCCACCGTGGCGGCAAACGGCGTCGATTTGCGACCGCCGGAAAACCCGGATTCACCAGTGGAAGACCAGCATAAAGTGTTGCCTTTGTCATCAGTGATGGTGGCCAGGGTACTATTGAAGGTCGCGTTGACGTACAAGCGTCCTCGAGTGACCAAGCGCTCGGCTTTCTTTTTATTGATGGTGCGATTGCCGCGAGTAGTTTTTCTCATAATTAACTCTTCTTATTCTTGGCTTCTTCTAATTTGGCGGCCATTTCTTTGGTCATGGAACCGATAGTGGTCCGTTTGTTGCCGCGCACCGAGCGAGAATTGGTGCGAGTCCGCTGGCCACGAGCCGGCAAGCCAGCCATGTGGCGCAAGCCGCGATAGGAACGAATGCGTTTGAGCCGGTCGATATCGTCGGCGACTTTGCGTTTCAAATCACCCTCGATGGTGTAGTTTTCCAGGACAGCCTGAATCCGATTGACTTCTTCGGAAGTGAGATCGCGGGCGCGTTTTTGTTGGTCGATGTTGGCCCGCGTGAGGACTTCGACGGCTACTTTAGGGCCCACGCCGTGAATGTAGCGCAAGGCGTAAGCCACTTTCTTTTGTTCTGGAATATCAACACCCGAAATACGTAACATAGCTATTACCCTTAACCTTGTCTTTGTTTATGTTTGGGGTTGGAGCACACCACGCGCAGCACCCCTTTACGTTTAACTAGTTTGCATTTGTTGCACATTTTTTTAACCGATGATCGCACTTTCATGTGTTTTTTCCTTTATCTTGAACATCAAGAGCCGTATTATATCATACATTATCAAAATTTGCAAAAGCAATTTACTGCGAAGAAGGTTTCGTGGATCGATAGGTGATTTTTGCCTTGGTTAGATCATATTTTGATAAGTAACCTTTGACCTTATCACCCGGCATGACACGGATCCGATAGAGGCGCATTTTGCCGGCCAAAGTGGCCAGAAGTTGTTTGCCCACCAAGGGCTCCAGGTCGCAACTGGTGACGGTGAGACGGAAGCTGGTATTGGGTAGACAATCGTCCACCACACCCTCGAAATCGAACATATCAGGATTTTTTTGCTTGTCCAGCTGAAAATTCACTTGACGTTTGGCTTTTTCGGCTCGTTTATGCGCTTGTACTTTTCCCATAATATAATAATATATTATACCACACACTGGCACTTTTGTCAAGAGGCAAAATTGGGCGGCGGCCGGCGAGCGAGATGTGATATAATTGAGAGGCTGAGGCGCGATAGATCAAGCTGATGCTTGAGGCTATAATGCCGCTCAGTTTTTGCCCCTGACGCCTGGCGCGCGGCGGCAAA
>JAFRKU010000004.1 GCA_017431585.1 bacterium
TCATCTAGCGCGATCACACCGGCGACTGGTTTTACCACCCCGGCGGCCAAATGATACTCAATGGATCTAAAAAAAACGGCCAGCACCGGCCCACACCTCTCACTTTGAGCGAATTGATCACTCTGGCCAAAAATCACGTCGCCATATGATATAATATCATGATATTATCTCAATTAGAAAGTTGTATGTCAGAAAAAACCATTTTTGAACAAATCCGTGACCACGAAATTCCGGCCACTTTTGAATACGAAGACGACCAAGTCATTGCTTTCCGCGATGCCCATCCGGCCGCACCCGTCCACGTCCTCATTGTCCCGCGCCACGCCTATCCCACCCTGGAAGACATCCCCGCCGACGATCCTATTCAGCTCCATTTGCTGCAAGTAGCCCGTCAATTGGCTCACCGTCTGGGTATTGAGAAGAATTATCGGCTCACCATGAACGTCGGCCGCCAAGTCCAAGAGGTCCATCACGTCCATTTGCATCTTTTGGGTGGCTGGTCTCAGCCGCGCCACGCCGGTAAAATGGCGGCTGCTTAAAATTGCCTTCATTTTTGGCTCAAAGTATGATATAATAGCGTCCTTATGAAAAAAGACATACATCCTCACTGGCAAGAATGCACAGTTACTTGTGCTTGCGGTAATACTTTTGTCACCGGTGGCACCACGGCTACCATGCAGGTGGACATTTGTCACAAATGTCACCCCTTTTTCACCGGCGAGCAACGTTTCGTCGATAAAGAAGGCCGCTTAGAGAAATTCCAAAAGAAAATGGCGCTGAGCAAAAAATTGCGCGAGCAGCAAGCTAAATTGGATGCCCAAAAACAGGCCGCCAAAAAAGCCCAAGCCGACAAACCCACTGACACCCGCACTTTCAAACAAATGCTCAATGACGCCAAAGCTCAAGCTGCCAAAGCCGCTCAAGAAGAGCAAAAATCCACAAGCGACTTGACCAACGCCAAAAAAGCTTGATTTACCGCCATTTTGTCCAGAAAGTTGCCCATGCATAATCCGTTTGAGCAGCAAATTGCCCACTTACAAGCCCAAGTGGCCGAAAATGAAGCTTTGATGCGTGATCCGGAGTTGCAAGAGCTGGCCCGCAGCGAAATTGCCGCTTTGCGCGCCCAAATCGAGTCCCTCCTAGCTGCCGCCGAGGCGATGAATGTCACCAAAACCGCCAGCACTGACGTCACCCAAAATAACTGTATTATCGAAATGCGCGCTGGCGCCGGCGGTGACGAAGCCAAACTTTGGGGCGATGAACTGTTACACGCCTATATTCGCTTCGCCGAAAGCCACCGGCTAAAAGTGGAATATTTAGATACCGACGTCATCAAAATTAGCGGTCGCACCCAGCTGAACGCTCGGTCGTGGGCCCCGTATCAACTTTTGCGCTTTGAGTCTGGCGTTCATCGTGTTCAGCGCATCCCCGTCACCGAAAGCATGGGTCGGATTCACACTTCCACCGCCAGCCTCGCTGTTTATCCCGAAGTTGCACCTCACAGCGTCCAAATCAAAGAAGCCGACTTGCAATGGCAATTTACCCGGGCGGGTGGAGCAGGGGGGCAAAATGTCAACAAAGTCAACTCCGCAGTCCGTCTCACCCATATTCCCACCGGGATCGTAGTCCAAGCTCGCCAGGAGCGCAAGCAAGCCCAAAACCGCCAGATCGCCCTGCAAATGCTCGCCAGCAAACTCTGGGAAATCGAAGAAGAAGAGCGCCAAAAGTCTCTAGGCGCCGCCCGGCAAGCCATCGGCCGCAACATGCGCGCCGAAAAAATCCGCACTTACAATTTTCCCCAAAATCGCCTCACCGATCACCGCCTCAATCACAGCTGGTACAATTTGTCCACCATCTTGCAAGGCCAACTCGACGAAGTTTTGCTCGCCTGTCAAACCCTGGAATCGACTTAACCGATTTTCAACTTGACAAGCCACATTTTTTCCTCTACAATGGACACATATGCAACCCGATGTCTGTCGCCACCGGCGCATCAGTGGGCAAATTGGTCTAGCGGCCGTTTTATTGATGACCGTCTTGTTGCTGTTGGCGCTTTCCGTCAGTACTCAAGTGGCTTCCACCGTCATGGAAGAAACCAATCGCTTAGAATCCACCCAAGTTCTCAATCAGGCCGAAAGCCAAGTTGACGCCGCGCAAGGTCTAGGTAACCAAACCGCCGGTAACATCACCACTACTGCTGCCGTCAACACCGACAATCCCAGCATTAATCAAAAAAAAGGCGCCGTCGTCTGGCTGAAAAAAGGCGATAATATTAAAATAGACTTTCCCAGCAGTGGCGACAATACTTTATACTGGGATTACAACGATGGTTCGAACTCTAACAAGGCCACTGCTTGTAGCAGCTCCCGTCTTATGCTGACAAATATCTACAACAACGGCAACAATTCTAAATCATATATCATTACCAGTTTGGGCTGTAATTCAGGCAACCAAAAATCAGCTGATAGAACTATGTGCACTGCACAAGGTGTCTCTGCCGGTACGTGCTTCTTTCCATTTGTCAACAAGATCGATTTACGTGGCGGAGGTATGTCGCTAGAATCCGGAGAAATCATTATTACCGCCTTAGGGGACAGTACCTATGTTTACATGAACAATATCGCCACTCGCGTGCGCGCCGCCGCTAAAAATACCAATGATAATCAAATTCGAGTGGTCGAGCAAACCGAAACGGCCCCTGCCGCGCCGGTGGTTTTTAATTATTCGTTATTTGTGGGCGGAGGAAAAATTACTAATCAATAAATAAAAAGGAATTATGTCACTTTTTGCCAAAAAACCAGCAGTCGCTCCCGCACCCAATGTCAATAAAGAAACTACCGCTATTGATTTGGGTTCAGCATACGTTAAAATCGCGGTCACCGATAAAAACGGTCAAATCACCCAAACCGTCGTCGCCGCCAATCCCCTAGGCTTCGCCGTCCCCACCAAAAACACGCAAATTGAGCCACTGGCTAATCTTTTGAAAAATATTTTTTTGGAATACAAGTTGCCGCGGCGCAACGTGGCTCTCGCTATGAGCGAAAAATTCGTTTCTACCGAAGTCATTGAGATTCCATATCTGACAGATAGTGAGTTAGCCTCGTCTATCAATTGGCAAGCTCAACAATATATTCCGATTCCACAAGAAGAATTAGTACTGAATTATCAAGTTCTATTCCGTCCCGACAAAAAAGATGCCGGTTCGCAAAACATGCGTGTCCTGCTAGTAGGCATCAATCGCACCAATGTCAACAATTTAATTGCCGCCTACAAACAAGCGGGCTTGGAACCCACCGTCATGGAAACGGAAAGTTTAGCCACTTTGCGTCACTACCAAAATGATGATCCCAATTCCTCAGCCATGATTGTCAACTTTGGCGCTAGCGGTATGGATTTAACGCTCCTGCACGACAATGAAATCGCTTACGTCATTTCGCACCAAACTGGCTCCGATATGATCACCAAAGCTTTAATGTCCACTTTCAATCTCACCCACGACAAAGCCGACGAATACAAAATGGCCTATGGCATCGATTCCAGTTTTGCTCAAGGTCGCATCGCTCAAGCCATCGTCCCCATCGCTCAAACAATTTTGACCGACATCAAAAACACCCTCACCTTTTACAACAATAAAAACGTGGCCAATCCTGTCAAATCACTCATTCTCACCGGCGGCGGCGTCCAAATGCCGGGTTTCAAAGAACTTTTGAGTGTCAATTTAAATACGCCAGCTGTGATTTTGGATACCTTCGCTAATCTAAACGGGCAAATTCCCGAAAATAATCACGCCATGTTCCCAGTGGCGACCGGTTTGATTAAAAGAAAACAATAATTATGCCACAAGAAATTAATTTTTTAAGCAAACAAAAAGAAATCGCTCAGTCCAGAGCTACGGCCGACAAAAAATCTTTGGTCTATTTGATCGTTATCAGTGTCATCACCGCGATTGCGTATGCCAGTGTTTTGGCTGTGGACGGTTATTACCAAGTCCAAGCCAATCAAATCAAGCAAGACATCGCCGCCACCAAACAAAAAATTGAAGCCGCCAGCGACGCTCAAGAAGATTATTTGGCCTTTTACGAAAAAGCGCAAATGCTCAGCAATATTTTGTCTTTGCGCGAAGGTGGCGTAGAAACTTTAAAGCAAACTTATGACCATTTCCAAAGTGCCGATGTCGCTATCGTTTCTTCCATTTACGATTATGACGCCCGCGAAGTCGAATTACGCATCGAGTGCAACAGCTTGTTTTCGCTAGAAGAACTCCTCACCAAAGCTCAAGACCCCGAATTTCGCCAGCTTTATCCTAATGTCACCTTGACTGGTCTGACCAGGTCCAATAATGGTACGTTTCAATTAAAAATGATTTTGGAAATTTAATCTATGTCACAAGACGAAATGACTCTCAGCAATTTAACCGGCGGCAAACTCAAGCTGGATATGGATTTAGGCATCGATATCAAAAAATTACCCAATACGGTCTTTTTGATGATCTCACTGGTTTTCGCGGCGGGTATGATCGCCGTGATCATGTGGTTGATTGTCCCCACCGTCCAGCATATTGTCTCTTTGCGCTCCACAATTGCCAGCCAAAATCGTCAGTTGCGCACTTATCAGGATCGCTACCAAGCCATTCAAACTCTCTCCCAAAAAGGCCCCATTGAAAAAATGGCTTTAGTCAATCAAATTTTGCCTGACGACAATCCCTTTTTGGAAGTCGTCTACTCGCTCCAGCAGCTCACCAGGCAGCACCATCTCACCGTCACCCAACTCGATTTTACGCCCGGCTACGTCACCACCGCCAACCCCGATAGCATTTCCAAAACCGCCGCTAGCGACTACGACCCCCGTTTCGACGCCGAAAGTTACAATGTCCAAATTGAAGCCAATGGGACCTACAATGATTTAATCGCTTTCGTCAGTGACGTGGAGACCACCGCACCACTCAAAACCCTCACCAGCAGCGAAATTCGCAACAACCTCGACGGCACCGGCCGTGCCAGCCTGGTGGTGACCGTGGACTTTCACAAAACCGATATTTCCGCCGACGCCGAAACCAATATTCCCAATGTCAGCGAAAAAGATATGATGATGCTCAGCCAATTGTCCACCACTTTCAATCTCCCCGATTATAACCAAATTTTGGCCGACCGCAGCGTCCAATTGCGCTCGCGCACTGACTTGTTTCAAAACGAAAGCGTCACTTTAATTGACGGGCAAGGCGACATCAGTCTCGAATCACTCGATAGCGTCCTAGCCGAGCTAACCGATACACCCGCCACCACCACGCCCGCACCGGACGAGGCGCCCACCATCGCTATCACCGCTGGCAGTCTGGAGACAACTGACTAGTAAATTTAGCACAAAGTGTGGTATAATATGGCAACTTGATAAAAGAAAGTACAAAAAAGGCACTATGACACCGTTACCAAAAAATAAAATCACTCGGGCAGAACGAGGCAAACGTCGCGCGGGCAACACTCCCAAACTTCTCAAAAAAAACGCTGCCACCGCTAAAATCCCTCTGCACAAAGATAAAATGGTCCAAAAATTGCGTCTCATTTTAAGCCCAGTCAAAAAAATGTCCGAAACAGAGGCAAAATCGCAACTGGCCGCCAAAATGGCTACCAAAAAACCGGCCACTAAAAAGGCCAAACCAGCCGCTAAATCCGCCAGTAGCGCCAAAAAAGCCACCAGTAGCAAAAAATAATCGCTTATCATTATGACTTCACTCGCTCAAGCGTCCACCGGCGCTGCTCCAGAGACAGATTTACCAGTGGCTGATTTCGCCGCCGCACTGCGCCAAACCAACGATCTCCCCGCCAGCGATAAACCCGACTACACCAGTCGCCACCGCGAACGGATGCACATGGTGCAAGCGCTTTTCATTGACGAATTTGAGCATCAAAGTTGGGCCGACGCAGATTTTGCCTATGATCCGCAACTTTTAGCCGATATCCGTGCCCACAAAGCCGAATACGACACCCAAATTCGCTCCGTCGCTACCAAACGCCCCTTGAGCGAACTGGCCAAAATTGACCTCAGTATCTTGCGCTTGATTTTGCACGAACACGCCACCAAAGACACGCCAGACAAAGTCCTCATCGACGAAGGCGTAGAACTAGCCAAAGATTTTGGCGGCGAAAATTCTTACGCTTTTATCAATGCTGTCCTGGAAAAGTTAATTTTAGGTTCTCCCGCTCACCCCGACGAGACAGAAAGTCACCATGAATCAACAGGAACGTGATGAAAATCTAGTCTGGCAAGTTTTTCGCCAGACTTTGGCTGAAGCCACCGGCAACCAAGTCGAAGACGTCCATCAGGACTCGCTGATTTACGATGATCTCAATCTCACCGAATACGACCTGCAACGTCTCGTGCGTGACGTCGCCAGCAAAATCGACATCAACGCCGAAACCATCGTGGAAATGATCCCCGATAATCCCGATATTGCCACCGTGGCCGACGTCCTGGACCTAATCATGGACGAGAAAGAATTTGGCTAATGCACATTCCCGAATTTCACGACCGCATCCTTCTGGTGACCGCTCTAACTCACCGCAGCGCCATCAACGAGCACGCCACCGCCGCCCGCGAATCCAACGAGCGCCTCGAATACCTCGGCGA
>JAFRKU010000056.1 GCA_017431585.1 bacterium
AATGAGAGAATAAAGCGTTGTCTTAATGCTTTAATAGAGTGATGCAAATATGCATAAATATGAGTAATAATATATGATTCCAAATCTCTTGTTTTTTGCGAAACTCGCGGATTTGATGAATCTAAATATTTGCCCATGGAAATCCAAATAACCTTTTCGTGTGGACGGTAAATGTTAAAAAATGATTGCAAAATTGTTGATTTCCCACTGCCCGCATGCCCAAGAATCGCAATATTTGTGGGTTGCTTATATTCCAAGAGCCTGTCTGGAGGTGGAAACAAATCGTATTCTAAGGACTTAAACACTCCTAAGTAATCGTCCCTATCAATACGTGGCGTAAACCATTGGCGCTCAAACACTCGAGACTTTTCGGTCATAAATGATATTATAACATATAGAATTACACTATATGACAGAAAATAGTTGTCTTAAAATATTATTTCAGTCAATCAACAGAACGCGACCACTATATCACCTTAACTTTGTTATCTTCCATCAATCTGCTATTTCCTCATTATTGCCTCCGCCTATTATATCACATCCCTTCCATTTCGCTACTTTCTATGTTATAATACCACCCACCAAATCAAAGGAGGTGCTCTTTAATGTGGGGAATAGGGGACAAGTGGCAATGCTGGTGCGCGCAGTGCTATTTCAATCGCCGCATACGCCGGGTGCAAGTCAATCACGGTCTAGGCTGGTACGAATCATTTGCTGCTTACCTGGACCATCGCTACCGCGACAACTGCTACTACTACAGCGGCTACGCTATCATGGGGCTGCTGGGCACCGATTTTCTGGTGCGCGGTGGTATACAGTTGGAAAACGATTTCGCCTGGCGACGTCGCTATGATCACGGCTGGGTGGAGTTTTGCTACCGGCAGCACTGGTGGGTTTTCGACTCGCTGTTATCTCACGTGGTCCGGCGGCGAGATTATTATGCCCGCTTCCGGCCGCAACTGACTTTTCGTCTGCCGCAGCGCGAAATCGTCGAGCGCTTATTGTCAGAGGCGGGCACGCTCACCGTTGACGACTACCGTCTCCAACACGTCCGCGTGGAACAAACGTCAGACGATCACTACTTCACCAGCAGCGTCTACGGCGGCGGCCGTCTCTGGTGTCGCGACGGCGAAGTCACCGAATTCATCGCTTTCGATCCGCCCTCTTTTTGATGTTTTGCCAGTCTTTCAGGAGGGAAAGACTGGCATTTTTTGTCCCTTGCGACAATGCTCCATAAATTCTTGGCATGTCAAGCCAAACGGTGGCGGCGCGTAAGCGAAAGTTTCCACCTCATACGTGTCAGTCGCGGTGGCCAAAAAGGCGGCAAACTTAGCTTGCACGTCGGCTAAAAGCTCATCCAACGTTTCATATTCATGGACACCTCGATACATGCTCCACGAATGCTCCAGCCACCAATATTTTTCCCCACTCACGACCAAAAACGTGTGCGTCGTTTGCTGCGGATGCTACGGGGCAATCATGTAATACGATTGCGCTTGAATGCCCGCTCTTGCCAAATAATATCTTGCCAATTCTACTTGCTCCCAGCACACACCGTATTTTGTTTGCAGTAAGCGCTCTGGCGTGGGCAAGCGATACTTTTGGTCAAACAATTGCGCAAAATTAGGCAACTCGTCGGTGTAAACGTGACCCGCCTCGTCCACAAACCCGTATTGGATCTCGTCCAGGCGCGATAAAACTTGCTCCAACTTGTCTTTCATTTTGCTCCTCAATTCTCCCTCGTATTATAACACTTATGTGCTATAATAGAAACAGTCGTTAACGACTATCAGTGATACTATTATATATAATAGTATCACCCATCACAGAAAGGACACATGCAAGTTCAATCACTCCAAGCCCAAGAAATTTTGGATTCCCGCGGCAACCCGACGGTCATGACCACGCTTACTCTCGCTGATGGTCGTCAAGTTTCTGCCGCCGTGCCCTCGGGTGCTTCCACCGGCACGCACGAAGCCGTCGAACTGCGCGACGGCGACCAAAATCGCTACGCTGGTAAAGGTGTCTTGCAAGCCGTCAATCATGTCAACCAAGATATTGCGCCGCTAATCGTCGGCCATGACCCCAGCGAGCAGCGTGCCCTGGACGAAGCCACGATTGCCGCCGATGGCACGCCCAACAAAGCCAACTTTGGCGCCAACGCCATCCTGTCGGTTTCCATGTGTCTGACTAAAGCCGCCGCCCTGGCCGCTGGCGTCCCGCTGTACGAATACATCGCCCGCTTGTGTGGTCAACCAACCGACACCTATGTTTTGCCCGTCCCCATGTGCAATGTCCTCAATGGCGGCAAACATGCCATCAAATCCTCCGACATGCAAGAGTACATGCTTATGCCGGTAGGCGCGCCGAATTTTGCCGAAGCCGTCCGCTTCGCCGCCCAAACTTTTCACGCCTTGGGTAAACTTTTAAGTGAGCGTGGCTTTGCCACCACCGTCGGCGACGAAGGCGGCTATGCCCCCTCGCTGGGTGACAACGAGCAACCGCTCCAATTGATGGTCGCTGCCATTGAAGCCGCCGGTTTTGTCCCGGGTCGCGACATTGCTCTGGCGATGGACCCGGCCGCCAGCGAATTTTACCACGACGGCGCCTATCATTTGACCAGCGAAAACGCCGTCCTTACTACCGCGCAAATGATTGATAAATATGCCGACTGGCTGGACAAATATCCGCTTGTCTCTATCGAAGACGGCTTGAGCGAGGACGACTGGGACGGTTTTGTGGCCAAAACCGCTCGTTTGGGCGACCGCTTGCAAATCGTTGGCGACGATCTTTTTGTCACCAATCCGGCTCGCTTGCAAAAAGGAATCGACTTGCATGCTGCCAATTCCATTTTAATCAAACTCATCCAAATCGGCACGGTTAGCGA
>JAFRKU010000057.1 GCA_017431585.1 bacterium
GACCTTTTCCAGGCGGACATGGCCGTTTCTCTCCGGGCCAAAGTCGAAAACAAAGACGGCGAAATCAGTCTCATCGCCGACCGCGTCTCCACCCCCTCCAATAACCTCCTGGCGGCCACCGAAATCGACGCCGCCCACAAAATCTTCATCCCCCGCGCCACCCCTCGAGAAAAACTCGAGTCCATCGGCCGGCTGCTGCGTGCTCACCCCGGACCAGACAAGGTCGTGGTCGCCATCTCTGGCCCCGCCGGCATCCAAAACAAGCTTTTGCCCTACACGGTGGAGTGGAGCAGCGCCCTAGAACAAGAAATTAAGGGTCTTTTGGCCGCCCCCAGCGGCCCCCTCAGCCACGCCCCGGTCGCATAGCCGATAGTATCACCAGCAAATGTTTAATTTTTGTGCGCAATCGCCTCACCGCGCCACCTTTTTTGGGCTTTTTTAACCTATATATCAGTACTTTTTGCCATTTGAGTGACATTATAAAATTGCCTCTTGACAAAAAGCCCATAATGTGATATAATACACCACAATTAAAGTTCTTTAAGATAAACTATTGTCACCGAAAATCAGCACGGGACCGGGGGCTGTTACAAATGCAAGCCCAAAAGCGCCAGCCATTCTTGCGCTGGTGTGCGCGCCTGAGCACCCGTCGGCAATTCGCCGCTGGGTTGGTAATCAAAAGTGCTCAATTTGAGCGTTTGCTCGCCGACTCTTTGGGCCAAATGGCTTTCGCGATAAATTTTCTCTTGAGAAAATGGATCCGCCGCCGACTCAATTTGCCGCTCCAGCGCCGCTTTTTGTAAGCGCAACCGCTCGTTTTCCGCCGCCACCACCGCTAAAGCCTGGGTATTGGCCCGATGTTGGGCGCTCCGCCTGGCCATCGACACCGAAAAACTCAGTGTCATCAAGATAAATATGACCACAAACAACGGACGAAACACGACTTTCATAACTCTTTCGGCAGACAATAACAAAAATTAATTGATAAATCGGCAGTTTTGTGACGTGAGGAAAATTTTGCCACCCTGACGTTACTCTTGAAGCTGCACATATAAAAATTATAACAGAAAAGAGGTAAAAATGTCAAATCTGACAATTAAAGATGGCGAACAAAAGTTTAACGAGTACTTGGAAAACTCGGGTAAAGCGCATGCAACCGTGATTGCCTACGCCAAAGACATCGAACAGCTGACTGACTTTTTGGGCTCGCGCGCCAAAAACGATCTCGCGGCTGTGACCACGCAGGATTTGGAAGAGTACAAAGAGTACTTGACCAAAGTTTATCGGTCGGATAAAACGGTGTCGCGCAAGGTCAATTCCGTCAAGTCATACTTCCGGTTTTTGACCGATAATCACTATATCCAGGACAATCCGTCCCGGATGGTGACCCAACCGCAGTGTGAGCAAACGCCTCCCCGGGTTCTCACCAAAACGGAATATCGGGCGCTGCGCGACGCTTGCCGCGGCGACATCCGGATGCTGGCGGTGGTAGAAACGCTGCTCCAGACAGGTATGCGCATCAGTGAGCTGGCCAATTTGAAGCTGGACGATATCGATTTTGACCGTGGTTTCATCGCTATCAACACCGATGACACGTATCTGAATCGCAAAGTCCCGCTCAACGAAACCGCCAAAAAGACGCTCCAGGCGTATCTCAAGGTGCGCCCTCGGGCTCGCGAAAAGACGCTTTTCCTGACCAAAACCTGCAAGCCGTTTTTGGTGCGCAACATCCGCAAGAGTTTGGATCGTTACTTCCGCCTGGCCGGCTTGGGCGCGGGCGTCAAGGTCAACGACCTCCGGCACACATTCATCGTCGAGCAATTGCGCGCCGGCTTGCCCATGGTCTACGTGTCCCAAATCGTCGGCCACAAACGCCTGACCACCACCGAAAAGTATTTGTCTTTTGTGCAAATGCCCGAGTACGACGCCAATATCAAAATTGAGACGTTGTAACGATCGGTTTGAAGAAAGTTTTGCCTGGCGAGCGGGGCGACAGCCCCGCTCGCCAGGCGGTTTTTGGGTTCGCTTTCATACGTTCACGCCGTAATATATCGTATTTGATGTGATATAATAGTCATAATGACACAAAACAACTACGCTTTTATTGACGCCAAC
>JAFRKU010000058.1 GCA_017431585.1 bacterium
ATCGTTTGCTCCACACTATAATCGATAAACAAATTCGACTTCGCCCCGCCCAAGTTTGCATCCACGATCGCCAAAAAGTCGCTGCCGTCGGTCGGCAAATTCATCCGCCCTGCCAAATTAATCATCTCCGCCGACTTTTGCAACTCTTCGTCAATGAAATACGCTTGCAAATGTCGCCCATCGATCCAGCCCATCACCGCCCCAAACAGCGCCGGGAATTGATCTTTGCTCGCCGTGTAGACTTTTTCAATCATCCCTTTCATCATCGGCCCTAAAATCCCTTTGCGATCTTCGCGAATATACGGCGTAGGGCGGGTAATAATTTCGCTCAAGGCAACAATAATTTGCGGTGCTTCAGGATATTTCTTGTCCGGCTCCGTGCTAAACTCGCCGTAGCCTTCCACACTAATCGGCCCCAAAATATCAATCAAATCAGTCAGCACCATCGTGTCAATAGTAATGATCCCGTCGATATCTTGCGGCTCGCCGTCCACCAACCGGTAATTTTCCAAAAACGTATCCATGGACAACTTGAAATCCGGATCGATGTTCATATCGCGCAAATTCCAGTATTTTTCCGTCGTCAAGTATTTACCCAATTTGGCCGGAATGGTGATTTTCTTTTTAAATTTTTTATCCAATTCATAGATGTCGTCAGATTTTTCCGGCGTCACTTTGCCGTTTTCCATGTAAATCACCGCGTAGGCCGTCAAGAAGCCACCGGTTGGGCGCAGCTCATTGTTGTTTTGGAAAATCACCAAATACTTCTTGCGCACACCCGTCCCACCAGCCATTTCCGGGATTTTGTCCAAAATCGGTCGATATTCGCGCAAAGTGTCAATGCTGGAAGAGAGCGTCGTTTGCAAATCCACTAAAGTCTGGCGCACGGCCATATCGGCTAGCTCCGGTTTACCCATTTTGCTGAGAGCCAACTTCGCCCCCAACAAATCGCCCAGTTTTACTGGATAATGTTTCGGATCAATCGCACTCAGTGTCGTCTGAATGCCCGCCAACTTCTCAATCACCCCGTCCAGCTGCGGCCCAATTAACTGCAATGTATCCAACAATTTTTTCACCCGGTCTTCTGTCGTCCCATCCTCGCTTTTGTCTTCTTTGGTAAACCCCAGCATTTCCGCGGCCGGTTCCATGATTTTAATCATTTCGCTGGCTAAATCCAACCCTTCGTCAGCCGCCGCCATCGCCACCAAACCGTCTTCGTAATATTGCCGATAACCCAGCAAAGTCAGCGGCGAACGCAAATCCGCAAAATATTCTTTGGTCGTGGCAAAACTAGCTTTAGTTTCTTCAATTTTTGCCTTGGTCCCCTCTAAATCTTGCTGTTTGAAAGTGTCATAAGCTTCTCGGGCTTTGGCATAAGTATTAGTCGCTTGCGCTGGAAAGCCCGCACACTTTGCAGCGATGAATAGGCGATAATTCCGCCAGCCACCCCCACGATGATCAAGATACTCACCACCGCCGTCAGCAGCCACCCCCACCAAGGTAAAAATCCCTTCTTACCAGGTTTTTTAGTCACTTTTTTGGTTTGAGTGCTACTTAAACTCAGTTTCTGCATACCGCCTATTATACTACAACTTCCGCTATTTGTGCAAGCAAAAAAGTATCCTATAAGTCGCAACTGACACCTCGAGTTGTAAAATATAAAAATATATTATAGGATATAATATCATTTTTCTGCCTGGAAAAATTTGGCTAAAAGCCGTTAAAATCCTATAATATTTCAAACATCGTGACCCCAACGCTTAAAACAGCGGCGCTACCAGACGCAATAAACTTCGCATCACCCGCGTCACCCAGTGAATTTCGCTCACATCCCGTATCTGCACCTGTCTGCTCACTTTGACAGTCGCCGCCACATCCGCCGCCAGTTGCTGACACATTTGTGCCCCATAAGCCAGCACCCCACATTCGTACAAAAGATAAAGCGAGCGGAAATCCAAATTAATCGTCCCCACCACCGCCAACTCGCCGTCCACGCACAAAGTTTTGGAGTGAATAAAGCCCGGTGTATACTCAAAAATACGCACGCCCGCTTCCATGAGCTGATAATAAAACGACTCCGTCAGCATCTGCACGAAAAAGTGATCGCCAATTCCCGGCGTGATCAAATTGACCTCCACGCCATTTTTGGCCGCCAAAGTCAAAGCAGTGATCAACTCATTGTCCGGCACCAAGTAGGGGGTCGTCAAAAAAATCTGACGTCGGGCGCGATTAATCAAATCCAAATACACATTTTTGGCCACCGTTTCGTGATCATGCGGATCATCGGCAAAAGGCACAATCAAACCGTCATTGTCAACCTTATCCGGATGCACCGGCAAATACTCGCTCCAGTCGTGTTCAGTTTTATCGAATTGATGCCAAAATTGCAAAAACAGCACCGTCAGTGTATCCACCGCCACCCCCGTCAGACACACACCCGTATCCTTCCAGTGGCCGTGTTGATGCGTCACATTGATGTATTCATCCGCCAAATTCACCCCACTGACAAAGCCAGTCTGACCATCAATAACGGCAATTTTGCGGTGGTCGCGATTGTTCATTTGAAACAACAGCCACGGTCGGAAACGATTGAGCACCCGCGCTTTTATCCCATATTGCGCCAATGTTTGCACATAATTGGTCGGCAAGGTAAAAAGCGAACCCACGTCGTCATACATCACCCGCACTTCCACACCTTCCACCACTTTTTGGTGCAAAATATCCAAAATTTCGCTCCACATCACCCCGTCGCTAATAATATAGTATTCCAAAAAAATAAATTTTTTGGCAGTGCGCAATTTTTCTTTCAGCCGCTCGAAAAAGACTTCACCCAAAGGCAAAAATTCCGTTTGTGTCTGCTGATACACCGGGAAATTTTCCATCTTGGATAAATAAAACATCACCGCCCGGGCACGACTGGGCAATTTTTGCACCGCCTGCCAAGTCTTTGGGTTTTGTTGCAAATACCGCACCAAAATTTTTTCTTGTTCCAGTCGCCTGTTACGCCGCGCCGGTAGCAAATCCATCAAGCAGCGCAGCAAATAGACCAAAGCCCCCGTGGGCGGCAGGGCCAGCATGAAAATCGCCCAAGCCAATTGATAGGACGGATGTGTCCGTGAACTTACCAGGCGCACTACCATCACCAAACTAAACAAAACGCTGACTAGATAAAAATTGAGCGTCAGATTAAAAGATCGCGTCGTCAGCCACCAGAAAAAACCGGCCTCGGCTACCAGCGCCAGACCCACCACAAAACCTCGTGTAAACACGAAGTTGCTCAGCGCACGCAAAGGCCAACGCCAATCTCGAGCGTGACCAGCTGCTTTTTCAATCATAAGCTATATTATACCGCAAATTGCTCATTATCTGGCCCCAATTTAGGTGTATAATAGGGGAGATCTTCAACATTGCCCAGGTGGTGAAATTGGTATACACGTACGCTTGAGGTGCGTATGCCGTAAGGTGTGGAGGTTCAAGTCCTCTCCTGGGCACAAAAGCATCTGTAGCTCAATGGATAGAGCAGTGGTCTTCGGAACCAAAGGTTGTGGGTTCAAGTCCCGCCAGATGCACTCACAGCTTAATGGATAGAGCAGTCGGTCTTGGGGAACCAAAGGTTGTGGATTCAAGTCCCGCCGAAGGCACACGTTAATTTTCACTCACCGCCGCCACCATCGTTTTCACCAACTCCACCGTCCGCCCGTCCACATCCCGCACCGGATTGTATTCCACGATGTCCAGACTCGCTAACTCATCCGTCGCTCGATGCTGACATAGCCAGTCGATCACCGTTTGCAATTGTTTCTCATCAATCCCACCCGCCGCCGGCACACTCACGCCTGGCGCCAAACTCGGATCAATCACGTCCACGTCAAAACTGACGTGCACTCGCTGGCTCTGATCAGCGTTCGCAATCGCCCACGCCCGAGCCAGCGTCGCCGCCGCTCCCTCGCGACTAATTTCATCCATGGTTATCACGCTCACTCCCGCACGGGCAATGTTTGCCCACTCTGGTGCATCCACGCTGCGCGCACCCCACACCACCGCCTGACCTGGATCAATGAACTCCTGCGCCCCCAAGCACAAGCCCTCACCTCGCTCTTGCCCCGTAATCACCGCCAGCGGCAGACCATGCAAATTACCCGTCATGGTGGTAGACAACAGATGAAAATCCGTGTGCGCGTCTATCCAAATGACGCCAATGGACCCATTGTAGGCGCGACTGGCCAGCGCACTGCCGATGGCG
>JAFRKU010000059.1 GCA_017431585.1 bacterium
ACGGATGGGCGCCGCCGGCGTAGGCTTCGGTGTGGAAACCGACGACTAAATAGTCGCCTACCAGGCGGGAAGTGTAGTCGGAAAAGTAGTATTTTTGCTTCTCAAAAGGTTGATCATAGAGGATCCCGCCACTAGCGAATGTCGCACAATATTGGTCGGCATCGGCCAGTTCGGTTTGGTATCTTTGCGCATAATATTGGGCGACACTCTCCCCCATCGCGGTCGGGAGTTCGTCGGTAAAATGAGGCAAGTAGCTTTCGTAATACTGGGTCCAATCGGCGTAGGCGCGCGAGGCGACGATAGCGTAGGAATCCCGGGCGAGACCGTGGCTGCTATCAGCCAGCAGGGGCGCGTGGTCGCTGGCTTTGTCAGTGCCGGCGATAATCTGACTGGGGTCGATTTTAATGGTGCCTTCGGGATAATCATCGAAAAATTCCAAGCCTGTTTGCGGCTGTGTATCGGTATTTTGTGCGGTATTTGAGGAATTTTCGTCTACATTTGGTTCACTGGGAGCGCCTTGCGACCAGGCGTAAAGACCGCCAATAAGTAAAACTGCGATTAATGTGCCAATGATCAATTTATTTTTCATATAATTGCTACCACTCCCATGGATATTAAAGTCATAATTACCCCGGCGATGATATCCCCGAGCAAAACGGCAAAAAAAGCGCGCCAGAAAGGCATTTTTATCAAAGAAGCCACCGCTGAGCCGGTGTAAACGCCGGTACCCGGTAGCGGAATGCCAACGAAAATGACGATGGCCCAAAATTTGAGCAATTCTTTTTTCCAGGCGGATTGATCGCTTTTTTCCACTTGGGCATTTTGGGCGGCGACTTGATGGGCTTTGGTGACAAATTTGTCATTGAGGAAGCGAGTGAGCCAGGGAAACCAACCTTTTTTTTCCAAAAAATTCAGCGCCCAGGCAAAAAGGGGAATAATGAAAAAGGCGGGAATCATGGAGCCGACAACCGAGTAGAAAAAGGCTGACCAGGGAGGTACGCCCATAGCGATGGCGGCCGGAATAGCACCGCGCAGCTCGATAAGCGGCACCAGTGAGATCACGAGAGTATAAACTAGGGGATTAATTTGGCCTAAAAAAGCAAAAATAGCAAGCAATTTTTCCGACATATTTTCCTCGAGTAGGATGTATTATACCACAAATTTTTGTCACTTTTGGTCACATTTGGCGGCGATAATACACCTATATGCTCATAACAACACACACAGCAACTTTACAAGGTTTGCAGGCGTTGCCGATCGAGGTGGAGGTGGACAGCACGCGGGGCAAGCCGACGTTTTTGGTGATTGGCCTGGCGGCCAAGGCGGTAGAAGAGGCGCGCGAGCGGATTACGAATGCTTTGGGCAGCTGCGGGGTGCGGCTGAAAGCCAAGCGGACGGTGGTTAATCTGGCGCCGGCGGACGTGAAAAAGACGGGCAGCCAGCTGGAGCTGGCGATGGCGGTGGCTTTGTGGGAAATGACGGTGGGTAAGTCGCTGGTGGACGCAGGTGACATTTTTTTCGGGGAGTTGGCGCTGGACGGGGGCATTCGGCCAATTAGAGGGGCGCTGCCGCTGGTGACATATGCCAAAAATGCTGGATATAAGCGTATTTTTGTACCGGCGGCCAATGGGGGTGAAGTCAGCGTGATTGACGGAGTGCAAATTTTTGCGGTGGAACATTTGGGGCAAGTGCTGGAGTTTTATGAAGGCAAGCTGAAGCTGAGTGCGCTGTTGCCGGGCGGCTTCTGCCTGACTCTAGCGACGCCAAAGACGGATTTTTCCCATATCATCGGGCAAAAAGTGGCCAAGCGTTGTCTGGAAATTGCGGCGGCGGGGGCGCATAATTTACTGCTGTGTGGGGTGCCAGGTGCGGGGAAAAGTTTGCTGGCGGCCAGTGTGCCGGGGATTTTGCCGCCTCTCACTCGAGAGGAAGCGCTGGAGATCACCACGATTTACTCGGTGTGCGGACTGGCAGGGCAAGGTTTGATTACTACTCGGCCGTGTCGCGCACCACATCACACGATTAGCAGCATTGGCCTGGCCGGCGGTGGAGCCAACTTGCGCCCAGGCGAAATATCGCTCTCGCATCACGGGGTGTTGTTTTTGGATGAGTTGGGCGAGTTTCGCCGCGACGCGCTGGAAATTTTGCGCCAGCCTCTGGAAACGGGTCAAATTACGATTGCTCGGGCAAGCGGGAGCGTGGTGTATCCGGCACGGGTGACGCTAATTGCCGCGACTAATCCGTGTCCGTGCGGCTTTTTGGGGAGCAAAAAGCGGGCGTGTCGGTGTAGCCAGGTGGAAATCGAGCGTTATCGGCGCAAACTGTCAGGGCCTGTTCTGGATAGGTTGGACATGCAAATTTTTGTGCCTGAGGTGGAAGTGCGGGATTTGACGGCGGCGAGGCCGCCGGAGGCGGCCGAGACTTCGGCGGACGTGCGCTCGCGAGTTTGCCGGGCGCGCGCTAGGCAGGCGGAGCGCTATCGACCGCTGGGTCTGGCGACTACCAGTGAGCTTTCGAGCCATCAAGTGCGCGAAGTGGTGGCCATGACCAGTCAGGCACGCGATTTACTCGCGCGCGCGGTGGAACGGTTTCAACTGTCGGCGCGCTCTTATTTTAAAATTATCAAAGTGGCGCGCACGATTGCGGATTTGGCCGAAGAAGCCGTTGACGAGGTGACGGCTGAGCATATCGCTGAGGCTTTGGGGTACCGGCAAAATGTGAGCGAAAGCTGATTACTTGAACAAGTTTTTCATCAAGCTATTGAGCGTTTTGTTGATGGCTTTGTCTACGGCTTTGGTGACGACTTTGCGGCCGAGTTTGTAGACGGGATTGGCCTGGCGTGCTTTTTGAGCGGCGCGCTCGGCTTGAGCGCGGGCTTTTTGGTCGGCGGTGGCTTGTTTGGCCTGAGCGGCAGCTAATTTTTGCTCTTGGAGCTGGTCGAGGGCGGCTTGGTTGAGCTCTTGGGCGGAAGTTTCATTGGTAGCTGTCTCATAAAGGCCAAAAAGCGGACTGGCGGCGATAATTTGGGCACGCCTCTGATCGCTAATCGGACCCATTTGGGATTGCGGTGGCAGAATGGTGACTTTTTGGGCAATGTTCGGCTGGCCACGTTCGTCTAAGAAGGAGACTAAGGCTTCGCCGGTGGCCAGGTCTTGGATGGCTTGTTGGGTGTTAAAGGCGGGATTGGGGCGCAAACCGGCGGCCGCGGCAGCGATGGCTTTTTGTTCGGCGGGCGTGTAGGCGCGCAAGGCATGCTGAATTTTGTGGCCCAATTGATTGAGGACGGCGGGCGGAATATCAGCGGGACTTTGGGAGATGAAATACAGCCCGACCCCTTTGGAGCGGATAAGCTTGACAATTTTGATGACGTGATCGATGACGGTTTTGGGCATGTGAGTAAAAAGCAGGTGAGCTTCGTCAAAAAAGAAGACGAGTTTGGGTTTGGCTGGCTCGCCGACTTCGGGGAGTTGGTCATAGAGGCTGTTTAAAAACCACAGCACGAGGGCGACATAAGCGGTGGGCGATAGGAAAAGTTTTTGCGCGTCCAAAATGGTGAGGCGGCCGAAACCGGTGTCGGCGTCTAAAGCGCGCAAATCGCTGATGCGAAACTCGGGCGTGCCGAAAAAGTGGTCACCGAGTTCGTCGTGCAAGGCTAAAACTTGGCGCTGGAGGGTGGTGAGAGTTTGTGGGGCTAAATTGCCGTATTGGGCTGTGTAATCGGCGCGATGCTGACTGATGAAAACTAGCATGGACTCCAAATCGCCCAGGTCATTGAGCTTTTTGTGCTCGTTGGCGGCAATTTTGTAGACCAAGGAGAGTACGCTGGTTTGGGCTTCTGACAAATCCAACATTTTGGCCAGTAAACGGTAGCCCAAAGACTGGACGGTGGTGCGCACGGGGTGGCCATGCTGACCATAAGGATCGGCGAAAACCACAGGAAAACCGGTGTAGACAAAATCGGTGAGGCCGAGGCTAGCGACGCGCGAGCCGACGCTGTCGCTGCTGCCCGGGTTGACGGTGCCGGCAAGGTCGCCTTTGACATCGACGACGAAAGCGGGCACGCCCGCGGCGGCGAAACTTTCGGCTAGGACTTTGAGGGTGACGGTTTTGCCGGTGCCGGTGGCGCCGGTAATGAGGCCGTGGCGGCAAGCGAGTGAGAGCGGGATGTTTGCTGAAACTGATTCGTTTTTACCAACTAAAATTTGACCTTGTGAGTACATAATGTCTTTCTGATGATGATTGAATAACGGAGATATTTTAACAATTTTGTATGAGTTTGTCAAGGTTAGGGTGGTTGGCGTGCTTGGAGGGCGTGATTTTTGCGTCTTTACAAGATGAAAAAATCTGTTATAATATGGCTTGTTCTGTGACAAATGCTTTCATAGCTCAGGTGGTAGAGCGCAGTCTTGGTAAGACTGAGGTCTCGGGTCCGAGTCCCGATGAAAGCTC
>JAFRKU010000060.1 GCA_017431585.1 bacterium
CCCTATGGTATAATACCCACCATGACCACCAAAATTGCTCTCGGCATGTCCGGCGGGGTAGACAGCAGCACTAGCGCGCTTTTGCTCCAGCAACAAGGCTATGACGTTACCGGCGTGTATTTGGCTGGCCTGTATCCTGGTCCCAAACAAGACGCGGCCATTGCCGACGCTCGTGCTGTCGCCACCTTGTTGGGCATCGATTTTCAAGTTCTGGATGCGGGCGATCTGCCGTCCCAACTTTTTGACTATTTCGTTTCCACCTATCGCGCCGGGCACACGCCCAACGTCTGTACCGTCTGCAATCGTCGGCTTAAATTTGGCTATTTTTTTCAGTGGGCACTAGAACACGGCTTTGACGCTATCGCCACCGGCCACTACGCCCGGCTCAAAACTATGCCCGATGGTCAAGTTTTTTTGCGCACCGCCAAATTTGTCCCCAAAGACCAAACGTATTTTTTAAGTTTGGTTGACGAGCGCGTTTTGTCCCATGTTCGCTTTCCAGTGGGCGAGCTCACCAAACCCGAAGTCCGCGCCCTCGCTGCCGCTCACGGTCTGCCAGTGGCGGATAAAGCCGAATCCATGGAAGTCTGTTTTTTGCAAAACCAGCGCTTCACTGATTTTGTCACCACCCAACTGCCCAGCCAGCCCGGTGACATCGTCACGCCAGAGGGCAGTGGCTATCGCGTCATCGGCACGCATCAGGGGCTGCATCGTTACACTTTAGGTCAGCGCCAAGGTTTACATATTATCCCCACTAGTACTCACACCCCAGTTTATTACGTCACCCAAAAATTGTATGCTACTAATCAACTGGTAGTTGACACCAAAGATCACCTGGGACAAACGGAATTTTTTATCACCGACCCCACAGCACGACTGCGCGATCATGTGCCTGTCCTCAATCAAGGTCGCGCTCTGGTGCGCATCCGCCACCACGGTCAACTCACGCCCGTCACTGGCGTGAGTGCAACCAGTGATACCCCCTGGGGTATCCAAGTCAGCCAACCAATCATTGCTCCCACTCCTGGCCAGTTTGCCACTTTCTATCTGCCTGATCCGGACGAACCAGATGTCTACGTAGTCATTGGCGGAGCGCCCATCGCGCCCGCCCCTTAAAAAATCATCGCTAAAAAGCCCTGTAAGAAGCCAAATACCACCGCCACCGCCGCATACGAAAAAAAGGTATTCAATTGCAGGTCGCCAATCGCCAGCGGCGTGATCGAAAAATCGGCCACCAGATACGTCGCCAACCAAAACAGCACCACATTGATCACCACGCTAAAAAGGCCCAAAGTCATAAAATTAATCGGCGCCGATAGCATTTGCAAAATCGGCCGCACCACCATTGATAAAATCGTCAGCACCAATACCGTCACCAAAAACGTGGGTAAATGGTCCACAAATTCCGTCGGCGAAAAACCATTGCCCACCGCGTACCCCAGCGACACATTTGGCAGCAGCCAGTCGGTCACAAACAGCACCACTCCAATCACAAAATAATTCCGGACAAAACTTGTTATCATAATGACCTGATTGTATCACACTTTTGCCAAAACACAAGGGCAAATTGGGGCAGTTTTGTGCGCTAAAAACATTGGTACATCCGTATCTGCTTCCAATTGCTCGCCTTTTTTGTCACATTTGGTCACCTTCATGCTTGACAATACCTGTATTATGAAAAAAATCATACATACTATTATTATTGCCTTTATTTGGTGGACCATGGTTGCCCCGGTGTCTGCCGCCGGAGAATTGTATCTGGACGAAAATTTCGCCGATACCGATTCCTGGCTGCACAACTGGGACTGGGTGGGCCGGCTCGCGCCTGGCACCGACGACACCGGCCGCACTTTCCTGGATCTGAAAGTGGACGCCGACTCGCCGCTCACCTGGATTAGCGCCATCAGAAACGGTGACCAAGTTTTGCCCCTGCCGGATATCGTCACCTACGTTTTCGATTTCCAGCCCCGCGACTTCGCCGTCGGCGACATCTTTGAACTTCTCGTCACTCAAGCTTCTCCCACCTTTTACTATAGTTTCGACTGCCAGTATTCGAGCGCCTCTGAAATTACGTGTGTACCTTTCGCGACCGATATGACCACCAATACTCATCAGCCTACATATGGACGCAATATCCTTATCACCAATTATCATCCGGGCGACAGGCTCCGTTTTCTCATCAACCAAAGCTCCACCAGCGGCGTCACTGCCGCCGCCTGGGTTATCGGCGCCGCTTTCGATACTTTTGCTGGCCGCAGCGAAGCGGACTGGCGCGGCTTTGACCAATTGCCCTGCACGCTGCCTCGTCTCATTTTGCGCCGTAGCCAAGTTAGCCGCGATACTGCCAGCCTCCGTCTGGAAAGATTTTTGTACGCCAGCCAAGACTATCGCGCTGGCCAGGGCGTGCGCCGCTGGTCGCAAACCGACGAAACCTGGCGCGACCAAGAACTCGGCCACAGCGGCCAAACCATCGGCGACATTGGCTGCTTGCTCACCGATCTGGTCATGATTTTGCGCTCCTACGGCTACGACCGCATCGATGACACCACCGATCTGACTCCCGCCACGCTTAACGCCTGGCTCACCGCTCAGCCAGACGGCTACATCAATCAAAATCTCCTCAATATCGCCGCCGTGATGCGCCTGGGCAACCGCCTCCACGAATACTACGGCCACCACCTGCCCAAGCTCGAATACTCCGTGCAAAACATCGATCACTCGCTCCCTTATACCGCCGAAGCCACAATGCGCACTATCCAAGACTTACTCCTCGATCTCAAACCGCTCATCCTGGAAATGACGGGCCATTTTATCGTCAGCGACAAAATCGCCCTCACCGCGCCCCACGGCCATTTTTTCATCAAAGACCCCATCTGCGCCACTTGCACCAGCTTGGGTGACTACAACGGCGACTGGCCCCGCTCGCTGCGCATTTTCACCCCGTCCTACACCGACCAAAGTTATATCATCCTCAATGTCATCGGCCAAGTCGGCGTTGACATGCCGGAGGCCACCAATAGCGTCATCGTGGATTTACGCGATCCGGTCACCGATCAGCTCCTGGGCTACCAATATCTTATTCCCAAACCCGCCTCTGGTCAGTACACCATCACCGCTCGCCCTTTCGAAGAAAATTCCGATATATCGCTATTTATTTACAATCAAGCCGCCGAAGTCGCCGTCTTCACCCTCGATGACGCTCAGCTCACAGACGCTGGCTACATCTGGGATGTGACTTATCAAAAAGACGCCACCGCCAACTTCGCCACCGTGCCGCCAGTCGCAGACTCTTGGGACCGGCTCTGGCTCTCGCCCGCCTGGGAGTGGCAATTTGTCAAACTCAGTCTCCAGCAATTAGCCGCCCGCAACTACTGGACAAAATTATCTTGGTACGCCAACGATTTTTACCAGCGTGGCTACCTGAGCGAGCGCCTCTGGCAACGCCTCGGCCAGTTGCTTGACAAAAGTGATGATCAATGATACACTTGATACACTCAAGCAATTAGAAAGCCTGCCATGAAAGACAAAAAGACCATTATTTTAAGCCTCGTGATTGTCGTTTTAGCCGTCGCCGTCTATTTCCTTTGGCGCCAAGGCTCCACCAACTCGCCAGCCGAGCGGCCCGTGCCGCCCGCCGGTGAGGAAGCCTCCATGGGCGCTCGCCCGGATGATCACGGCCCGGCTCTAGGTGGAGATCGTGGCCCCGCTCCCGCTGGCCAGCGGCCAGCCGATATGCCCGAGCCACCCGCTATCACTCCTCAGCCGCCCACCGGCGCACCCGAAGAAGCCTTCATGGGTTACACCCCTTCGGAAATCGCCCAAGCCACCGACGTCATCATGACGGAATTCCAACGCTTTGGCGAAGGCTTTGAAATGTACTCCCTCGATCCGCTGCCCGAGCGCAACACTGACGAAGAACTTGCCTATATTAACAGTCTCAACAAAGGCACCTTCACCCATGGTCTCGTCATGGCCTCTAGCTTCCAGACGCCAGCCAGCTTTGAGGGTATCACCGCTTGGGAACCCAATACCAACTATACTTACGATTGGTACTTGGGCCGCACCGACGACACGGCGTGGGAACTTGTGACTTACGGATATTAAATCTTCGTTCATTGAGCGGTTGTGGGCCGCCGCCCTTCGGGCGGCGGCCCGCGTGGCGATACTGGATTTATGCGAAAAACCATGTTGAGACGCGCGACCAGCAAGAACTAAATTTAGCCCAACCCGGGAGTTACTCCCGGGTTGTGTCACCATTTTAGCCTGGAAAACATAAAACCCGGGAGTTACTCCCGGGTTTTATGTTTCTCATAATTTCTCTCTTGTTTAAGCTTTAACCGCTTTGTAAGCGCCAAAGCTAACCAAAGCCACGCCCATCAGCGCCATCATCGCGGTCACTTCCATGCTACCGGACACCGGCTGACCACCTTTGGTGGTTTCCACCACCACTGCCGAAGCCGAAGGGCTCGGAGTCGGGGTAGCCGAGGGAGTGGGGGATTCCACCACGTCAGTGATGGTCGAACGGGTCCGCGTGGAGACCACTTGCGCTTGAGCTCGGCTCACAGCGGCAACACTTAGGAGGAGTGCAATTGCTAACATTTTTTTCATATCTACCTTTCGTTCTCGGGTACGTTGGTGAGAACAGCAGTTTAAAAACCTTATTTCAAACTTTTACCTTCTAATTTTAACTGATAACTCGCCCAAATCAGGGCTAAAGTGCCACCTAAAAACAATGCGTAGACCACGCCATCGCCAGCACCCGTCACCGGCATGCTGCTGGCTTGCACCGTCACCGGCGAAGCGCTGGCTGTCGTCACCACCACTGGCGAAGCACTCGCCCGCGTGGTTACCACCGGCGTCGGCGTGGGAGTTGGAGTTGGTGTCGGCGTAGGTGTGGCTACCGTCGTCACCTGCGCCACTGTGGTCGTATTCGCTGGCACCGGCAAACTTGAACTATAAGTCGTTTGCGCCTGCGCCACCGCTACCTGGCTCGCCACAGCTGTTATCAACGCCAAAAACACTACCTTTTTTACCATGTGACCAATTGTAACACACTTTGCCTTTTTTTGCAAGGGGATTTTGCAATGTAAAAAATTATTCATCTTCTTCACTTACGTCCACTACATCATTGATATCAATCGATAAATCGGCACTCGTGGGCACTTGCGTCCCCGCCGCCGATTTCCACGTCACGTCATACGGCCGTTTCACCGCCAGCGGCTTGAGCAAAAAATCCCCGCGCCGTTCGTTTTCCACGTCCTCGGTATAAATGGGGAAATTCGCCAAAGTTTCCGCTGCTATCACTCTTTTACTCGCCAGCCCCTCCAAAACTTCCGTTTGCAAACTCGGCTCCACGTTTACTCGCGCCAGCGCCATATATTTGGTAAAATCCGTCTGCGCGCTGTCACTCGCTCCAATCATAAACTTATCAATTGCCACCCACACGCCCACTCCGATCAGCACGATCACTAGCGCCACGATCCCCAAGGCGATCAATTTTGTTTGCTGTTTTTTTTGCTCTTGTTCGTCCATCATATTCGCCTTAATTATAATAGTAGTAGCGCACCATCACGCTCGCTTGCAAAATGTTGTCTGCGTTTTGATCGCTGGTAGACAAGACCAATTGTTGCAAATAAAAATTGTGGCGCAAAGCTTTAATCGCCGTCACGTAATCACGAATCGCCTGATAATCGCCCACCAAAGACACGGTCACATCAATGTTTTGCGCTTGCAGCGTTTTGATGGTGTCATCGGCCACGCCCGGGGCATCATCCGGCACCGGCGTCATCGACATATTCGTGATATAAAGCGGTCCACCCGCTTGCGCAATCTCAGTCGCCAGATAATTGAGCAGTTTTAAAGCCTGTGGCAAGTCACTGTAATCACCAATCGCCTCATCCAGCATCGCCAACTGCGCCGGGGCAATGTTTTCGTAGGCCGCATGGGCCGCTTGCAGTTTGGTCGCTTTGGTTCGCAACCGTTCCAGTGTTGTCGTTCCGTCTGCCACCGCCGTGCGCATCGTGGAAATTCGCTGATACGTCGGCCAAATTATAAAATACACCAGCAAAACCACCACCACTAGCGCCCCAATTGCCCCGCCCAACATCCGCGCCTGCCGTGCCGTTTTGGCATCTAGTTCAGGAAGCACTGATTTATCAAGTTTTTTTGCGGTCAATGGCATCAGTTCTCCTCGCTTTCTGCCGTTTTCAAAGTGTACAAAAATTCAATGGTGGACGAGTAGGCCTCCGGCGCTTCGGGATTAAGTCGGCGCGCACTCGTGTCCTGGCTGATTTCGCGGAAATTCAAGTTGTTCATCGTTAGTATCACCCCGTCGCTAAATTGGTAGCCATCAGCCGAGCGCAAATTCAGCGCATAATCGGCAAATTCTTCTTTCGTGGCCGCGCTGGCAATAATGGTGATTTTCTCCGGCGTCACGCTCATGGATTCCAGCACCACGCCTTCCGGCAGTAAAGCACTTAAAATCGGAAAAAATTCCACCATTCGCTCCTGGCTGTTTTGTTCGGTTAGTAGCTGCAGTTTGCTCTGCAGCGTCAAAAATTGATTGGTAAAAGCACTCTCCGCTTCGATTTGCTTGGCCGCCACCGTCAGCTGGTCGCTGAGTTCATCCAACTGCGTTTGCAACTGATATTCGTAGGCACTCCCGCCGATGATCACCAGCGTGATCACAATTGCCACGCCCACCATCCACACCAAAGCAGTCAGCAAAATTTTCGTCAGATAATCCACCCGCACTTTGATAAAGTTGGAACCCTGCCGCGGCGTCTCCGGGACGCTCACTTCGGTTTCGGCGGTTTCATTTGCTTGTTTTTTGGGCTTGTCGTCTGCCATAGTGGCAGTATAGCACACATTTTGTGACCGTGTCAAGCGGCTTGTGGGTACTATTATATATCATACACGGCCTATCGCCAACCATCACTTTCCCGCTCCGTCATGCCAACTATCTCAAACGCCCTCATTTTTGTCACTTTTCATTTTCCTCTAACTTGAGGTAAAACACGGTCTATAGGTCATTTTTCCCCTGTTGACAAAAGTGACAATTGATGTATAATACTGGTATCGTCGCAAAAATGCGTCAGAGCAAATTTGCGACATCAGGAGCAAATTTGCGACATCAGGAGCAAATTTGCGACATCAG
>JAFRKU010000005.1 GCA_017431585.1 bacterium
TAGGTGTTTTTTTACTATCGATAGTTTCGGTTATAGACAACCGAAACTTGGTAAGTGCGGCAGCAGCCGATTACATTGGCAAGGTGGAAAACCCGATTAGCGGGACACCGAGCGACGCAGGCGGCATTGTGACGAGGGCCAACAAAGTGATTACTTTTGTGACAGCGATGGCGGCGGCGGCGCTACTGGTGACGATTATTATCAATGGAATAACAATTATTCGCTCGGATAAATCGGCGGAAGCTTTCGCTACGGCCATGAAAAACATTATGTACAGCATTTTGGGGATGCTACTGGTGGGATTTTCGTACGTGATTGCGCTGGCGGTGACTCAGATGTTGTTTGGCAGTGGTACAAATTATTTAAATTCTGATAATTGGTTTAACTAGTTAAGGTTGTAATTATGTTATTGATAAAACGAGCGCAAGCAGCCACTTTAGGTGGGGACGCAGCGGGAAGTACGATTAAAAGTTCGAGTCAATGGGTGTCCGGTGAGACGATTGCCTGGGGGAAAATCATTGGGTCGATTACCACATTTTTGTTTAGCGCGGCCAGCGTGTTGTGTCTGATTTTTCTGATTTGGGGCGGAATTGAGATGATTACTTCCGGCGGCGACAAGGGCAAATTTGATCACGGGCGAGGGCGGATGAGCTCGGCGGTGATCGGCTTGCTGACAGTGGCGTGCTCATGGGCGATTTGGTCGCTGGTGATGCGACTGCTAGGTGTGGATACCAGCAGCGGTGGTGTGGATTTTGGGATTTAAGAGATGTATTTAGTGCGGACTTTGGTACAGTGGTTTTTCATTATTGCGTTTTGTTTTTTTGCGTGGCATTTTTTCACCAAACCGGAATTGCACCAGTGCATCAGTTTGCCAGTGGCGTCGCTCTCGGGCGTGACGCCGAAAGTGAATTTGGACCAGGCTAAAGTAGATCATTTTTTGGATGAGTTGAGCCAGCAGCTGGCGCAAGCCGGGAGCAAAAGCAATGAGTTGCTGTCTCATTTAAGCAGCGTGGAGGCGACGGCAGCCGATGGATTGGCGGGCGACGAATTTTTGGATCGCGGGCAATACTTGTATTGCAAAGCAGTCATCGACAAGGTGGAAAAACGGTTGCTAAAGTGAGGCCGGTTGCTCGACGCTTAAACTACTTTCTCCGTGCGGAGTTGCGAGTAAGCCGCGCCAGCGAGCTTGACTAAAGGGTAAATCTTCCACGTCTTCGTCGTAGATATCCGAAGGGACGAATTTATCGGCGGGACGCGGCTGGTGCAAGATAAATTGGCGACCGTCATCGTCGCTGAGATGGATGGTGTGTTCGATAGCGTAGGCTAAAGCCATGAGCGAAATAGCGCCGCCCCAAAATTGTAACATAGTGCCCAGAACAGGAGTCGAACCTGCACGTCCTTCATCGGGACACTGGCTTCTGAGACCAGCTTGTCTACCAATTCCAACATCTGGGCAGACGAGTGATATTATACCACAGATTGTGGTATAATGAAGAGCAAATGTCCAAAAAATGGTACCATTATGTGGCGGAAAATTTGCGGCCGTGGGCTTTGGAGACCATGCAGTTGTTGCGAATGTGCAAAGAAAGTGAACAGAAATTGGCCAATTATGATTTCGTGGTGTACCCAATTGCGCGGATTTACGAGCCTTTTTTGAAAGACGTTTTTTACGCGCATCATTTGATCGAGCAAACGACGTATCGGAGCAAAAAGTTTTCGCTGGGGCGGAGTTTGAATCCGGATGTGCGGCTGGAGCAGCGCAACGAGTTGTGGCTGTATGACGATGTGGTGCGCCTGGCTGGCGAGCGGGTGACGCGCGAGCTGTGGGACACTTGGCTGGAGCGAAATCATTTGATGCATTTGTATCCGGGCGAAATCCAAACGCTGACGCTCAAACAAGCGGAAGCAAAAATTGACCTGTTTATCCGGGCAATTGAGTTGGCAGGCAGCATGAGCGAGCAGACAGCAGAGCAAAAAGCTTGTCCATAGTGTAAATTTATGCTACAATTGAAGTGTATGCAAGAATCAGAGTTTCAAAAAATTCGCTCGGATGCCGCTTTAGTCCGTTGCCACGTCTTGCGGGCCATTCGGATGGCCGAAAGTGGGCACTTGGCGGGCAGCTTGGGCATGGCCGAGGTGTTTTCGTTTTTGTACAATCACGTGTTGCGGGTGAAACCAGATCAGCCGGCATGGCCGGAGCGGGATTTGTTGCTGCTTTCGGCGGGGCATTTGTGCCCGGTGTGGTACGCCACGCTGGCGGTGAAAGGTTTTTTTTCGGTGGAAGAATTGCTGCAACTGCGCCATTTTGGCGCCAAACTGCAGGGCCACCCGCATCGCGACACCCACGCGGGGATCGAAAACACGAGTGGCTCGCTGGGGCAAGGCATTTCGCAAGCCGTGGGGCTGGCGCTGGCACTACAGCAAAAAAATAGCGATAGACAGGTGTTTGTGGTCAGCAGTGATGGTGAACAAAACGAGGGTCAAGTGTGGGAGGCTTATGCTTTCGCGGCGGCGCGTCATTTGCGCAACTTGACGGTGGTGGTGGATGTCAACGGCATCCAACAGTCGGGCCAGACGGCGGAAGTGCTAGACATGGGATCTTTGCGCGATAAATGGCTGAGTTTTGGGCTGACGGTGGCGGAAGCCGACGGCCACGATCCAGCGTCGCTGGAAAACGCGTGGGAGAACATAAAACTGGTGGACCGGCCAAAAGTGCTGGCTTGCCGAACGACGCCGGGCAAAGGCATTGATTTTATGGAAAACAAGGCCTTTTACCACGCTGGCTTGCCGGATGAAAAAGGTTGGGCGCGAGCGTTTGAACAAGTGGAAAAAGAATTGACGGCGGTGGGCATTAGCCTCGAGGAAGCTTTGGGAGGTGCAGTGTGAAAGCGACACGTGACGGTTTTGGCGAGAGTTTATACGAATTAGTAGCGGCGAATCCGAATATTTGCGTGTTGGCGGCGGACACGGCAGACAGTTTGCGACTGGGGCGGATTCGCGAAGAATTTCCGGAACAGTTTATCGAGTGCGGCATTGCCGAAGGCAACATGATGAGCATGGCGGCGGGGCTGGCGATGGCCGGAAAAATACCGGTGGTAACGTCTTTTGCGGCTTTTAATCCGGGGCGGAATTGGGAGCAAATTCGCTCCAGCGTGTGCGAGGCGAATTTAAACGTGAAAATCGTGGGCAGCCACGCTGGTTTGGCCACGGGGGCGGACGGGAGCATTCACCAGATGTTGGAAGACATTGCGATTATGAGCGTGCTGCCCAATATGAAAGTGTTGGTACCGGCGGACGCCGACGAGGCGGTGGAAGCGACGAACGCGATGATTGAGACCGAAGGACCGGTGTATTTACGGTTGTCGCGCGCGCCGACGGAGACACTGAAACAAGGTGAGCCGCTGCGCATCGGGCGCGCGCGCGTGCTGCGCGACGGCGAAGACGCCACCGTGGTGGCGTGCGGCTTGATGGTGCCGTTGGCTTTGCAGGCGGCGCACGAGTTGCAAAATGAGGCCGACTTGCGCGTGGGAGTGGTCAATATGTCCACGCTGAAACCGCTGGACGAAGCGACACTTTTCCGGCTGGCGCAAAAAGCGAAAGCGGTGGTGACGGTGGAAGAACATCAGAAGATTGGCGGTCTGGGCAGCCTGGTGGCCAGTGTGCTGGCGCGCCAGATGCCGGCGATTGTGGAAATGGTGGCGGTCGAGGACAAATTTGGCCAGTCGGGCACAAAGGACGAACTGTGGGAACACTACGGGCTGACCGTCAAGCACGTCAAGGATGCCATTTTGCGCGCGCTGGAGCGCAAAGTGGAAGTGTACGGAGATTAAATGAGGTGGCGGCCGCCTGGAAACATCAGTACCAGGATGCCGCCATTACGCGAATCAGTCACCTGAGACGCGATTCCTCAAACTAGTTGTGCTGATTGTATCATTTGTTTTTGATTTTGTCAAGGACTATTTTTTCAGACAAGATGATTTTTTAATCGGCGTAAATCGCGATTGTTCGCGAATAAATGCTCTAGTGTGGAGGCAGCACGCAGTGATTGTTGTTTGAGGCGACGGAGATCAAAAATGACATTGTGTGATTGCTTGCTAGCTTTCCACATTAAGTGACGTAAACTATCCGTGGTAGACACATGCGGGTTTTTAATTTCCCATGGTATACCATCAAGCAGAATATCGGGCGTTTTCACGCCTTTAATACGTGAAATCGGAATGAGTTCAACACTATGTCCACGACTAAGCAATAAGCGAATGGTTTTGGCTTCGTCGGCTGACAAAGACATATTATGTATGTGTTTCATACAGATAGCATACCAGACGAATGTGACCAAAAGTGACAGTTTTGGCGACCAAAAAAAAGAAGCCCCCGGTAAAACCGGGGGCCAAACGATAACAATGAGTTGCTAGCTGCGGGCGCGACGGGTGAGCAGCAGGCCCACCAGCGCCAGGGCGTAGAGCCCCAGACTGCCGGTGTTGCAGCCGCCGCCACCACCGCCGGAACCGCCACCGTTGTGGCCGTGATCGCCGCCGGACGACTTCCCGAAGGAAGGTCCGTGCCATATGGTCATGGCACCGGCAGGGCCGCCGGAGAACTTCGCGGTGATGGTGCCGTCGGAGTTTTCCTCCAACGTCACCATTGAGTTCTCGGCGTTGACGGTGATCCCGCCA
>JAFRKU010000001.1 GCA_017431585.1 bacterium
CACGCCCTGAATTGCTCAAGCAAACGGATTTTGTTTTCCCGTATTTGTACAAATTTCCTGGTCAAGAGAGCCGGGAGGTCATTTTGTATGCGACGCGAGAAGCAAAAAGTCTGCTATATATACGTCTTTTTTTGACGGCGGCGAGCGTGATTTTTGTGCTGGGGATGATCGGGTGGATAGTGCCGATGGCAGCGCGGCAATTCGGCTTTGAAAGCGCGACGGTGATGATAGTGCTGGCGGGGGTGACATTGATTTTGGGGGGCCTGATTTGGTATTACTTGGTGACAACGTGGCGCAAAACGGTGGGTGTGCTGACGAATTATCGGCTGGTGAAAATTGTGCAATATGGACTTTTCAATCACGCGGCGCAAACGTTGCCTTTGGACGAAATTGTGGATACGAGCGTGTCTAACAAAAAGTTGTGGGAACGGGTGCTGAGGGTGGCGAATTTCACGGCGCGCTCAGCAGCGAGTAGTAGCGGACTGGCGACCGATGACGCGCAAGAAGGCAACATCCGCATCAATAAAAAATATTTTTATTGGGAGCACATTTGTTTTGCGGAGGATTTTGAAAATTATTTGCACAAAATTTTGAAAGAATTGAAAACGAAATCGGTGGAAGATTTGGTGAATTTCCGGCCGTTTATCGGCGGACTGAAAGGCGAGCGACGGGCGGAGTTTATGCAACAGTGGCCACAATATTGGAGCTAAAATGGGTAAACCCGGGAGTAACTCCCGGGTTGGGAAAATTTTTTTCCAGGCGAAAAATGAGAATCAAAACCCGGGAGTAGCTCCCGGGTTGGCAGAAGATTGTCTAGCGAGGCGAATGATTTTGGGTGTATAATCGTGACGAGCATGAAAAAGCGGTTGGCAGTTTTGATTTCGGTGATGATGGTGGGATGTATGGCGATAAATTCGCTGCTTTTTCACACCGGTCACTGGCGGCTGATCGAGGTGGAAAAAATGGTGATTTTGGTGGTGGCGTTTTTTTACGCGGGGCAGTATGCTTATCGGCAGGCGCAAGAAACGATGTATTCGTATAAATTGATGACCAATGTAGGGTTGATCATTTTTATTGGCAACACGGCGGTGGCGCAAGCTTGGCGACTGACAACGCTGACGCGCTTCGGAATGGTGGAGTTTTACGAAAGTATTTTGGATTCTTTTGCGACGTTTGTGTACATGATGCAGCCGCTGGTAATCGCGCTGGCGCTAATGCTGATTGCAAGTAATATTGCCCTAATTAGACACGAAAATATGCGAGTGTGGCGCAATTATTTGAGCATTGGTTTGGGAGTGGCGCTTTTGGTGGGTAGTGGGGTGGCGACAAATATTTATCACTATTTGGCGGGGGTGGTGGACACAACGGACACCAGTATGGCGGCGATGATTTATGTGGCGGAAGCAAGTGTGTGCGTGGTGGTGGCGTATTTGGAATGTATGCTGTGGGCGGCGATAATTTGCACTTTGAAGGCCGAGCGATACCGGCCGACACTTAACCAAGATTACATGATTATTTTGGGTTGTAAGGTGGAGCGCGACGGGCAGCCTTCGGCGAGTTTGCGGCGGCGAGTGCAACGGGCTTTGGAATTTGGGAGCGAACAAAAAGAAGCGGCTGGTCCGGCTTTAACATATGTGCCTAGCGGCGGACGAGGCACGGACGAGACGGTGAGTGAAGCGGCGGCGATGAAAAAAATGTTGCGACAAAACGGAGTGGCGACGGCGAAAATTTTGCTGGAAGATCAATCCACCAATACGCGGGAAAACATGCGTTTTTCCAAACGAGTCATCGAGAACAACCAAAGAGAAAGTCGGGTGGCTTTTGCGACGAGCGGCTATCACGTGTGGCGCTCGGGGGTGCTGGCGCATGAAATCGGTTTGCGAGCGGTGGGAATCGGTTGCCGCGACAAGTGGTACTATTATAATAATGCGCTGGTGCGGGAGTTTGTGGCGAATTTGTACGCTAGACGATGGGAACATGTGTTTCATATCACGTGGCTTTTGGTAGGCGTGGCGGCTTTGGTGGCGGTGGGGTGCGAAATTGGAGTGATTTAGGTGGTGAGCTCCAGCCACAAGGGAGCGTGGTCCGAGCCGGTGACATCGGATAAAATGTCACAACTGCGCAGGCGGGGCAGCAATTGGGCCGAAGCCCAAAAATAATCGATGCGCCAGCCAACATTGCGCTCGCGAGCGCGGGTTTTGTAATCCCACCAACTGTAACCGACTTGATCGGGATGAAAATGGCGCCAAACATCAGTGAAACCGGCGGCTTGGACTTGATCTAGCCAGGCGCGTTCTTGCGGGAGAAAACCGGTGTGAGTGGAATTTTCGCGCGGGCGAGCAAGATCGATTTCCTGGTGGGCAGTATTGACGTCGCCGGTGAAAAGCACTGGTTTGGCGGCGCCTAACAACTGAATAAAATCCAGATACACGCTATAAAATTGCATTTTATAAGCGAGACGTTCGGGCCCCTGGCCGCCATTGGGAAAATAAGTATTAAGCAGGTAAAAATCACCTAAATCCAGAGCGACAGTGCGACCTTCACGGGTGAGAAGCTCGGGCACGCCGGGCACTTCTGATGCGGAAATATCCGGATGTATTAGTGTTAATGTGCCGGAGTAACCGGCGCGCTGACCGCAGCACCAGTGCTCCAAATACTGGCTGCCCAACGGCAGCATTTGATTAGTTTTGGTTTCTTGCAGACAAACGATATCAGGCGACAACTGTGTGAGCAAGGGCAAAAAATCTTTTTTTAAAATGGCGCGCAAACCGTTGATATTCCAATCCATGATTTTCATATGGGGCATTATATCATAAATTGCTTCACTTTTTGGTAAAAAGTGTGATATAATACGACTTCTGGAGATAAAGTTGAAACAAGACCGAATGGTCGCGCCGGAGGGAGGTGAGAAAATATGACAATTGTGGTGAAAAATCGTGGTGGTGAAACCGTGAATGACATGGTCAAGCGGTTTAAAAAAATCACGGTGGCAATGGATATTCAAGCGCAAGTGAAAGATCGCCAGTACTACTTGCGTCCCTCGCAAGTGCGCAAAAACAATGAAAACGACAATCGACGGTTGCGCCGGCGGTTGCACGGTTTGAAGAAGATGAAGAATATTTCGCCGGAAATTATCGCGCGGATGAACGAAAAATTGAGTTCAGGTAAATAAAAGGAAATGGGACGTGCCGGCCCTGCGGGCCGGCACGTCCCAAAGGCTAACAAAAGCTAACACAGGAAAACATATGATCGATCCGCAAAAAATTCGCAACGTGGCGATTATTGCCCACGTGGACCATGGTAAGACGACGTTGGTGGACGGTTTGCTCAAGCAAGCCCATGTGTTTGCGGCGCATCAAGCGGAAAACGAGCAGACGACAATCATGGACAACGACGCGCTGGAGCGGGAGCGTGGAGTGACGATTTTGGCGAAAAATACGGCGGTACATTGGCAAGATTATAAAATAAATATCATTGATACGCCGGGACATGCTGATTTTAGCGGTGAGGTGGAGCGCGTTTTGAACATGGCTGAGGGCTGCGTGCTACTGGTGGACGCGAGCGAGGGCGTGCTGTCGCAGACGCGGTTTGTGTTGTCGCTGGCGCTCAAACTGGGTTTGAAGCCATTAGTAGTGATCAACAAAGTTGATCGCAAAGACCAGCGCGCCGGCGAGGTGATCAATGAAATTAATGATTTGTTTTTGGATTTAGCGGTGGACGAAAGTCAGTTGGACTTTCCGGTGTTTTACGCGGTGGGCAGAGATGGGATCGCGGGCAAACAGGTGGAAACTTTACCCGATGGATCAATGAAAATTACCGATAGCACCAATTTGGAACCGATTTTCCACGGTATTATCGAGCAAATCCCGGCCCCGACGGTACTGGAAGGACCGACGCGGTTGCAAATTAGTAACATCGATTTTGACGATTACAAAGGCAGCATCGCGATTGGTAAAGTCAATCGGGGGACGATCAAAAAAGGTCAACAACTGACACTTTTACGCGGTGAAAACGGAGAAAAAATTGGCACACATAAAGTGGAATGGTTGTTTGAATTTTACGGTTTGAGCAAAAAGGAAATCGAAGAAGCGCCCACGGGCGACATCGTGGCACTGACGGGTTTGGGCGACATTAAAATCAGCGATACACTGTGCGATCCGGAACATTTGGAGCCGCTGCCGCACATTAATATCAGTGAGCCGACGATACAAGTGCAATTTTTAGTGTCGACTTCGCCGTTTGTGGGCAAAGAAGGCGAGTTTTCTACCTCAAGACAATTGAAAGCGCGCTTGGACAAAGAATTGGAACGAAATGTGGGTTTGCGACTGGCGCCAGGGCCAAATAGCGAAAGCTTTTTGGTGAGCGGCCGGGGCGAGTTGCACTTGGCAATTTTGATTGAAAACATGCGCCGAGAAGGATACGAATTTAGCGTGGGCCGGCCAGAGGTGATTTACAAAACCGAGGGTGGGGTGACCACCGAGCCGTGGGAACTTTTGACCATCGAAGTGCCGGAGGAATACGTGGGGACGGTGACGGCGGCAATGGGCGATCGGAAGGCGATTTTCCGGACGATGAAAAATTTGAAATTGGGCGTGCGGTTTGAGTACGAAATTTCTTCGCGCAATCTAATTGGTTTCCGGAGTGAGTTTCAGTCGGCGACCAGCGGCATGGGAGTCGTTAACTCGATTTTCTTGGAGTATCGGCCTTTGGGCGAAGAGATGACGTGGCAGCGTAACGGCGTTTTCATCAGCGCGCAGACGGGACAAGCTTTGTCTTATGATTTGAAACGGTTGGAAGAGCGGGGTGTGGCTTTTGTGACGCCGGGCACGCCGATTTACGCTGGGATGATCGTGGGAGAAAACAGCAAAAAAGAAGACATTGTGATTAATTTGTGCAAGGGCAAAAAGTTGACCAATGTGCGCTCGAATGCGGACATTTTGATTCGGTTGTCGCCGGCGCGAGAGTTTAGTTTGGAGCAAGCTTTGTCTTACATTGCCAAGGACGAGCTGATGGAAGTGACGCCGAAAAGTTTGCGGTTGCGCAAGCGTGATTTGAGCGTGGCCAGCAATTATAGTTGAAAAGTGCGAGTGACTTTTAATTGATGTATCAATTAAAAGTGTGTATTTTGATGTATTTTTATCTATTATGTTAATGAGTGATAAACAACTAATTGAATCGTGGCGAGCGCGGATGGGCGTGATTAAAAATATCCGGCGGTTTTGGGATGAGCAGGGTTTTGAGGAGATGATCGTGCCGGTGTTGCAACCGGGCGTGCCGGCGGAGCCGACGATTTATCCGTTTGTGACCAGTTGGGACCGGCGGCTGGAGGACGGTGGCCGGACGGGACAGCAGGTGTTTATGCCGTTGTCGCCGGAACGAGCGATGAAACATTATTTGGCGCGAGGCATGGACAAAATTTACTCAATTGGACATTGTATGCGCAATATGGAGGCGAAAGGAAGCAGTCATCATCCGGAGTTTTTGATGCTGGAGTGGTACCGGAGTGGGTGCGATTATCACCAGATTATGGCGGATACGAAGGAATTAATTGGTTGGCTGGCGGAGGGGGCGCGAGCGGGCGAGGCGCAGCGAGCAGCGAGCGCCACTGAGAAGGTGCGTTTTGCGGGCCGTAATTACTCGCTGGTGGACTGGCCAACACTGAGCGTGGAAGAAATGTGGCAGGCGACTTTTGGCGGCTCTATCGCTGACTTTTTGGATGACGAAAGCTTGCGCGCCCTGGCGGGCGCGCGTGGCTACGACACGACTGGCGACTGGGAGCAAATTTTTAACCAATTGTTTTTGAATGAAATTGAGACGCAATTGCCGGCCGACAAGTTTTATTTTTTGCTGGATTTTCCGGCGAAACTTTCGCCGTTGTGCCGGCCGCGAGCGGATAAGGACTGGCTGGCGGAGCGATTTGAGGTTTATTGCGGGGCGCTGGAGTTGGGCAATGGCAATAGCGAGCAGTTGGAGGAGGCGGTGGTGCGCGCGCTTTTCCA
>JAFRKU010000061.1 GCA_017431585.1 bacterium
CATGAAAAAACACGAAAAAAATACGAACAAAAATCGCGATGTCCGTTACTGCGCCGCTCCGGCGTAAAAATACCACTCCCGTGTGCCGGCGACCACGTGCAAACGGTTACCGTCTTGGACCAGAGTATCAATCGTCGCCGGCACGCTCCCATCGCTACTCGCCGCCCCCGTGTGGCCCACTAGCTGCCAGCCGCCGTCCAGACTCTGCTGCCAGATGCTCACTTCATTGTCCGTCTGCCAGCGCATGGTCTCACCCGTCACCGTGATCTCGCTGCCGGCCGCCTCTCGCCAGCGCACACCCTCGATCCCATCGACCTCCGTCACCGGCAGCGAGCGTATTTCTCTCGGGTTTTCGCTCGCCTCCGCCGCCACCTCGCGGGCTTGCAAGCCGCGCCCGATGGCGCGCCCGCCGAAAAACAGTGCCACCAGTGCCGCCACGCTCACGCCTCCCGCCAGCAGCAGGAGCTGATCGGAAAAAGATAATCTGGCCTGGCAGCGTGACTGGCTGTTCGCGCTGGGGCTGACTAATTGTTCACTCTTCATCTTGAAGCCATTCTAGCACGCCGCCAGCTGGCTGTCAAGCCCAAATTGCCAGAGCCGCCTCGCCTGGAAATTGCCCCTTGACAAATCATCACGTCTGTGGTATAATAGATGTTCGTTAGCTTAAAAATATGACATTTATTAGTCGACACTAGATCAAATTATGCCACCACGGACAGTTGGGGCAATTTTTGTGTGCGGCCGATAAGTTGACAGAAAGGGGAGCATGGCAAATAAAATCGTGGAACGCAAAGTCTGGAGTAAGCATCTCCCCCTCATTCCGGAACTAGATTTTCTCAAAGTTCAGTTGGAATCATACCAAGACTTCAAAACCAACGGCATTCACGATTGTTTGCAAGAGATCTGCGGTGACAAAGGTATTGAAGATTACACCGGTAAATCGTGGGCACTAACCTTCGGCGAGCACTATTTCGGCCGCGGGGAATACGATATCAAAACCTCTCGCCAAAAAGAAACCAACTATTCCGCGCCCTTGTATGCCAAAGCCACCCTGACCAACAAAAAAACCGGCCAAGTCCAAACCCAAGACGTCTTTTTGGGCGATATTCCCATGATGACGCCGGAAGGGACTTTTATTATCAATGGTATCGAGCGGGCGGTGGTCACTCAATTGGTCCGCGCTCCGGGTGTCTCTTTCGCCGCCGAACACGACCAAAAAAGCAATCGCGATCTGTGCAAAGCCGAGCTGCGGCCCATGCATGGCTCCTGGATTGAAATGACCGTGGGGCGCAAGGATGTCATCACCGTCAAAATCGACAAACGCCGCAAAATGCCGGTGACCGTCTTACTGCGCGCTCTCGGCTACGGCTCCGATGACGAACTTAAAGCCGCTTTAAGCGACGCCATGGAAGGCGACGAATACCATCTCATCGCCAACACCCTGGAAAAAGACCCCTGCACCAATCAAAATGAAGCCTTACTGGAAGTCTACGATAAAATGCGCCACGGCGAACCGGCTATTTTGGACAATGCTCGCGAATACTTCAAGCAAATGTTTTATGAACCCCGCCGCTATAATTTGGGCGAAGTCGGCCGCTACAAAATCAATCGCCGCCTGGGCATCAATGTGGACGAACACAAAACCACCCTTGATCCCCAAGACATTTTAGCCACCGTCAAATATTTGGTGGCCTTGCAAAATGGCCGCGGCAAAGTCGATGACATCGATCACCTCTCCAACCGTCGCGTCCGCTGCGTCGGCGAGTTGGTTGCCACCAGCGCACTGCGCATCGGTTTGGCGCGTTTAGAGCGATCTATCCGTGAAAAAATGTCCATGACCAAAACCGACGAAAGCCTCACACCTGCCATGCTCGTCAACGCTCGCCCGGTCATTGCCACCATTGCCGACTTTTTCCGCCGCAACCGCCTCAGCGCTATTTTGGATCAAACCAATCCGCTCTCGGAAGTGGACAACTTGCGCCGCTTGTCCGTCATGGGCTCAGGCGGTGTCACCAAAGAGCGGGCCAGCTTTTCCATGCGCGACATCAATACCTCCCAGTATTCCCGCATTTGCCCCGTCCGCTCGCCCGAAGGTCCCAATATCGGTTTGGTGACGTATTTATCCCTATACACCCGTATTAATAAGTTCGGCTTTTTGGAAGCACCCTATTTCCGTGTCAAAAAAGTTGGCGGCAAAGTCAAAATTTTAAGCGACGAAATTGTTTATTTGTCCGCCGACGAGGAAGAGGATTACAAAATTACCCACGCCAGTATCGGTATCAACGACAAGCTGGAAATCACGGATTCTTGGGTCCCGTATCGCTACATGAATAACTTTACCGAAGGTCCGGTTGACGAAGTCCAATTTATCGATGTCGTCCCCCGTCAAGTGATTGGTACGTCCGCCTCCTTGATTCCTTTTATCGCTCACGATGAGGCCAACCGGGCGCTGATGGGTACCCACATGCAATGCCAGGCTGTGCCGCTGCTCAAGCCCGAAGCGCCCATCATCGGCACCGGCATGGAGCACGATATCGCCGTGGCCATGAGTCGGACGGTGGTGGCCCGTTTCCCGGGTCGCGTCAAATACGCTGACGCCCGCCAACTCGTGCTGCAAATTGACGCCGATTGCCTGGATGAAGCCCGCGAATTCTATCGCGACCGTCAAGACGACGCCGTGGAATTTGATGGCGAGTGCGAAATTTACCACCTCAAAACTTATGAGCGCACCAGTCAATCCATGTCCTACACTCAAAGAGTCCGCGCCCACACCGGCGATCAGGTGGAAGCCGGCGACATTCTCATCGACGGTCCCGCCTCGGATCAAGGCGAGTTGTCGCTGGGCACCAATTTGCTCATCGCCTACATGACTTTTGAGGGTTTGGGTTACGAAGACGCTATCGTCATTTCCGATCGCATCGTCCAAAACGACTTGCTCACCAGTGTTACCATCAGCGCCCACAAAGCCCGGGTTATGGACACCAAATTGGGCAGCGAAGAGCTAACCAATGATATCCCCAATGTCGCCTCCGAAGCCCTGGCCAATTTGGATGCCGAAGGTATCATTCGCATCGGCAGCGTCGTTAAAGCCGGTGATATTTTAGTCGGTAAAGTCGCACCTCGCGGCGAAACGGAACTCACCCCCGAAGAGCGCTTACTCCGGGCCATTTTCGGCGAAAAATCCAAAGAAATCCGCGATACCTCGCTCCGTTTGCCTCATGGCGAATCGGGTACGGTCATCGGTGTGGACATTCTGGATCGCGACTTGGGTGACGACTTGGATCCGGGCGTCAACAAAGAAATTATCGTTAAAGTGGCCAAAACGCGCAAAATCACCGTCGGTGACAAGCTGGCCGGCCGCCATGGTAACAAAGGCGTTATTTCCAAAATCATGCCCGCCGCCGATATGCCGCACCTGGCCGACGGCACACCCATTGATATCATCATTTCCCCGCTGTCAGTTTTGGCTCGGATGAACCTCGGCCAGCTGCTGGAAGCGCACTTAGGTATCGCCGCCCAAAAACTCGGCTACAAAGTCGCTATTCCGGCTTTCGAAGAAATCGATGAAACTATCGTTTTTGATGAATTGGAAAAAGCGGGTCTGCCGCGCTCGGGCAAAATGCAACTCTACGATGGTCGCACTGGCGAGCCCTTTGACAACGAATCAGTCGTAGGCGTGGCCTACATCCTGAAGCTGTCGCACATGGTCGAAGACAAAGTCCACGCTCGCTCCACCGGTCCGTACTCCCTCGTCACCCAACAGCCTCTGGGCGGTAAAGCCCAAATGGGCGGCCAGCGTCTGGGAGAAATGGAAGTCTGGGCTCTGGAAGCGCATCAAGCGGCTCACACTCTCCAGGAAATGCTGACGATTAAATCCGATGATATCGCCGGCCGCGCTAAGGCTTTCGAAGCCATCGTCAAAGGTCAACCGATTCCGGCTCCGACGGTCCCGGAGGCTTTCAAAGTTCTCATGCGCGAACTCAATGCTTTGGGTATTGAAGCCGTGCCGCTGGATGCTCACATCCAAGAGGAAGAAGTCGCGCCGCTGTCGCCGGAATTAACGGAAGTTACTGAGCACGATCGCCAGATGATGGAGCAAGATCTCGATGGCGAAGAAGTCCGCGACGAGCCCAATAGTGACGATGAACCAACAGCATCCGCCAGTGAACCAGAAGAAGACGGTCTGGACAGTGAAGAAGGCCCCACTGACGAAGAATTAAGCGAGGTGGCCGAATAAAGGAGGTGACAAATGAAACAAATTATTGATTTTAGCGCGCTGCAAATTAAATTAGCCGATCCGGAGTCGATTTTATCCTGGTCGCACGGCGAAGTCAAAAAACCCGAAACCATCAACTATCGCTCGCTTCGGGCGGAAAAAGATGGCCTCTTTGACGAAAAGATTTTCGGGCCCACCAAAGACTTCGAGTGTTTCTGTGGTAAATACAAACGCATTCGCCACAAAGGTATCATCTGTGACAAATGTGGTGTCGAAGTCACGCAAGCCCGCGTCCGTCGCGAACGGATGGGCCACGTCACCCTAGCCACTCCTGTGGCGCACATTTGGTTTTTCAAAGGCGCTCCGTCTAAACTCTCACTTTTGCTTGATTTATCGCCCAAAAATATCAATGCCATCGTCTACTTCTCCCAGTACATCGTCCTGGATCTCAAAGAAGACGAGCGCGCCGACGCCTTGCGCCATCTCGATGAACAAGAGCGCGCTGATTTAGCTGGCATGGAAGAGACGGCCACCGAAGCCACCGCTAAAATTAAGGATCAATGGGACCAAGACCGAGAAAACTTGCGCCAAAAAGTTAAAAGCCAAGAAACCCTCGAGCTTAAATTGTCCGAAATTGAAAACAAAGCTAAAACCGCTTTGGCCACCGTCAAGGCTAAACTCGAATCCATGACCACCCAAAAGCAAGAAATTTACAATGCGATCAAAGGTTCGGTCCGCCGCCTGAAAGTGGGCGCCACCATTTCCGAGGAAGAATATCTCAAACTCGACGAATACGGGGTAGCTGATTTCATCAACGTCGGCATGGGCGCCCAAAGTTTGCTGGAAATGGTCAAACGCGTCAATCTCGACGAGCTGACCAACAAATTGCGCCAAGAAATGACCGAAAGCTCCGGTCCCAAAAAAGTTAAAGCCATCAAACGTCTCGAAGTGGTGGAAGGTTTCAAAAAATCTGGCACCGATCCGGCGTGGATGTTCTTGACAATTTTACCGGTGATTCCGCCAGATTTGCGCCCGATGGTTCAATTGTCCGGCGGCAAGTTCGCCACATCCGACCTCAACGATTTGTACCGGCGTGTCATTTCTCGCAACAATCGGCTCAAGCACCTCATCGAACTGGGTGCCCCCGAAATCATTTTGCGCAACGAAAAACGTATGCTCCAGGAAGCCGTCGATAGCTTGATCGATTCGGCCCAAGTCAAACGCGCCGTCAATCGCTCCAATCGCAAGCCTCTCAAATCCTTAATCGAAATGCTCAAAGGTAAACAAGGTCGCTTCCGTCAAAACTGGCTGGGCAAACGTGTCGACTATTCCGGCCGCAGCGTCATTGTCGTCGGACCCGAACTCAAACTCAACGAATGTGGTTTGCCCAAAGACATGGCTCTGGAAATCTTCAAACCCTATGTCTTGCACGAACTCATCGAAGATGGTTTTGTGCCCAATGTCAAGTCAGCGCGCAAACTTATCGATACCATGGAGCCGATCGTTTTTGACATCCTGGAAGAAGTTACCAAAAATCACCCCGTGATTTTAAACCGCGCGCCTACCCTGCATAAACTCGGCATGCAAGCCTTTTACCCGATTTTAATCGAAGGTAACGCTATCCGCCTGCATCCGTGTGTTTGCTCCGGTTACAACGCCGACTTTGATGGTGACCAGATGGCCGTGCACTTGCCGCTGACCGTCGAGGCCCAAGAGGAATGCCGCCAACTGATGATGGCCCAGTCCAACCTCCTCAAACCCGCCAACGGCGATCCTATTATCGTGCCGAACAAAGAAATGGCCATGGGTATGTTCTTTTACACTTCTATCGACGAACATTTGCCCCGTGCTTCCACGATTTTTGCTGATCGCGACGAAGCCATGCACGCCTACCAAGAGCGCCACATCGGTTTGCGCCAACGCATTCGGGTCCGCCTGGCCAAAGTCGGCAACCAATTGATCGAAACCACCATCGGTCGCATGGAATTCAACGCCATTTTGCCCGCCGACGAGCCGTATATCAATGAACCCGTCGACGCCAAGCGCATCAAAACCATCGTCACCGAAAGTATCGACAAACTCGATAAACAAGCCGTCGCCAAACTCATCGATGATATCAAAGACCTCGGATTTGTCGCGGCCACTTTGTCCGGTTTGTCCGTCTCGGTCTCTGATTGTCAGATGATTCCGGAAAAAGACGACATCATCGCCGCTGCCAACGTCGAAGCCGGCCAAATCCAAGACAAGTACCTCGATGGTCTGATCACCAACGACGAAAAGAAGCGCCTCACCAACAATTTGTGGATGCGCACCACCGATGAAGTCGCCGACAAAACCTGGGACAGCTACAGCGAAGACAATGCCGTCAAAGTCATGATTAACTCCGGCGGTACTCGCGCCAGCCGTGACCAGGTCAAACAGCTGGCGGCTATGCGCGGTTTGGTGGTCGATCCTTTGGGCAACATCGTGGAAATGCCCACCAAATCCAACTTCCGCCAAGGCCTGTCCATCTTTGAGTACGTCACGTCTGCTCGAGGCTCGCGCAAAGGTCTCACCGACTCGGCCCTGAAAACTGCCGATGCTGGTTACCTCACGCGCCGTTTGGTTGATGTCTCGCACGACACCATCATTCGTCAAGACGATTGCGGTTGTACTCAAGGTATCGAAATCACCAAGAGCCGCCGGCGCGATTCTTTCGCCAATCGGATTGTCGGTCGCTACTTGAGCGCCGACGTGGTCGCTGGTGGCCAAACGCTTTATCACGTCAACGACCTCATCACCGAAGCCGTCGCCAAGCAACTGGACGAAAACGATGCAGTTGAGAGCGTCCAAGTCTTCTCGCCTCTGTTGTGTCAATCGCCCAAAGGCATTTGTGCCAAATGTTACGGCTGGAACATGTCCAACCACGAACACGCGCACATCGGCATCCCGGTGGGCGTCATCGCCGCCCAATCCATCGGCGAGCCAGGCACACAGCTGACCATGCGTGTCAAACACTCTGGCGGTATCGTCGGTACAGACGTGACCCAGGGTTTGCCGCGGGTGATCGAGTTGCTCGAGCTGCGCACGCCCAAAACCAAAGCTATTTTGGCGGAAATGTCCGGCCGGGTGACGGTCAGCGACGGTGACAAAGGTCAAATTATCAAAATCACCGAAACCACCGATCACAGCAAATCGCGCGACATCGAAATCCCCGCCAGCAGCCACATCATTGTTCAAACTGGCGATTTAGTGGCTATCGGTCAGCCTCTCACCAGCGGTTCGGTCAATATGCAAGAGCTGCTTTATCTCAAAGGCTTGCTCGCCACCCAGCAACTCATCATCGATGAGGTGCAAATGGTTTACGAATCGCAGGGTATTCCGATTCACGATAAACACTTTGAAATCATTGTCCGCAAAATGAGCGACAAGTTGCAAGTGGAAAATCCTGGTGACACCGAATTCCTCACCGGCGAAGTCGTCGAGCACGCCCGCTTCCTGCAGCAAAACGAAGCGGTCGTCGCCGCTGGCGGCACCCCGGCCACAGCCAAAATTTTGTTGCTGGGTATCACCCGCTCCTCGCTTTTCACCAGCTCGTGGCTTTCGGCCGCTTCCTTCCAGCACACCAAAAACGTCCTCACCGACGCGGCGGTTTCCGGTCAAATCGACTACCTGGAAGGCCTCAAAGAAAACGTTATCATCGGTCGGCTCATTCCCACCGATCCCGAGCGGGCCAAACTGGTGGTCTAAACACCAAAATTATTTGGGACAACTCAAACGGGACCTACGGGTCCCGTTTTTGGGCTCGCCCGCTACATCTCAAATAGTCGTTCACGACTATTTATCAATTATCAAAACCGACCCCAAATCATTTTTCCACCCCACCGCTCCACATCTGGCTGCGAACTCGCAGCCAGATGTAAAAATTGTCGCGCCCACCCCCAAATTGCCCCTTGCAAATTTCCCCCACATATGTATAATGTCATCATGATGACTTTACCAATCGCCACCAATTTTGGATCCCTCACCCCCCCCCAGTTCATTTGTAGTCAAATTTTTCTGTCGTTGTCTTCGCGCGTGAGCGCCCTGGTGGGTCAAGTTAGCTATGGCCCCGGTCATACAATTGGCGCTCACGCGCGCAGGTCTCATTTCCGCTCACATTTGATACAGAAAGGACACGCGTGCTAAAAGAATTTTGGGCCAAACATTGGCTGGCAGTGACGCTTGGCGTGATTGTCATTTTAAGTTTGGGCTGCGGTTTGCTGTGGGTCAGTCGGCCGCACGGCCATCGAGCCAGCGAGTTTGCCCACGTTGTTTCTACCGCCAGCGACCAAGTAGTGACGTGACTCGCCTCGCCTCAGGAATATTTAGCGCAAGCCGCCAATATCATTGACCAAATCACGGCCGATAGTGACAGTCGTGGCTTCTACGGTCAGTCACAAAGTTGTCGCTACACTGGTCAAAAATACGACTGTTACGTGGACACCCAACTGCGCCCCAGCGGTCAAGTGGAAGCCAGTCATCGTCAGACTCTAGGCGTCATTTGGGCCCGCTTTAAACTCTACGAAGCCACAGGCGATCAAAACGTCTTGTCTCAGCTGAAAGCTGACTTGGGCATGATGACCAATTTGCTTGCCTCACACCAGTATACTCTACAAACCGATCGTTTCAATTGTTTGCTCATGCGCGATCTGGTCAATAGTGATCAGTTGTCAGATGAATTGCGCGCCGCCGCCAAATTAATATGCGACTACGGTGAATTTGAATATTACCCCGACGGTGATATTTTGTATGATGTCCACCAACATCCGATTTACCACACTGCCGCCGCGCAAGCGACAGGCTTTATCAGTGACGAATATGTCATTGAAGTGGAAGCCGATCGGATCGTGCCCGAAGAACAAGTCGTGGCTTATCAAACTCGTGACTTAATCGTCGATATCAATTCACTCCTGGAACAATATGCTACTTACGGTGAAACATCGCCGCTGCGCGAACAAATTGTAGACACCGTTTTAACCAGACGCTTTATCACTCGCGAACTCTATGCAGCATTGGATCAAGCAGCTGCCTACAAACTCAATTCGCCAGACAACGCCCCGTACGCCGACGCCACTTTGCGCGCTCAAAACGAGCTTGACTTTTTGCTGCTGTTGCGCGAAACCTTAGCTTGGTATACTCAAGCTGACTCTAGTTTGTTTGGCCTGTTTGATAATGATGCCTGTTTGCTTTCGGTTGCCGTGCGCTATTATGCACAAGAATTTGGCACTCAATTGTCAGCCAGCACTCTCCATGCTGCTCTAGACAGAATCAATCAAAACGAACTTGCTGGGCAATATTCAAGCGGCTGTCAAATTGCCGATCACGCTTTAAATCAGGCGCCCTTAAATAAAGACGACGTGGCTGCCCAAATTGCTCTCAATCATCAAGCCTATCAAGTTGATAGCCAAGCGTGGTCAGGTGGTTTCCTGTATAGCTACGATGGCCAAACCTATTTTAATCTTATCTGGGATAATGCTTTAGCCGCGGGAATTTTGGCGGCCAGTAAATAAGGATCAGGATGCGCAAACATGGGTTGATGATTATCCTCGCCACCGTCTGCCTCCTGTGGTCCGCCTCGCCTGCATCCGCTTGGACTAGTTATTGCACAGAGCAAAGTGGCGATCGCAATTCCAGTAATTATGTTCCCACTAATAGTGGCGTTGTCACCATCCTCAATAAATGCAGCAGCAATTTAGATGACTACATTGACATGCGTCGCGTCTATAAAGATGCTCTCGATTGGATGCGCAAATGTCGCGCCAATCCATCCTATCAAGTTACCTGCGCCATGTTGGGCTATTCCGGCAAAATTCAAGAATGCGACAATGGCGTGGGCAATTATTTTTACAATCCCAATCAATGTGCTTGGGAAAACTGTCCCACCATCAATGGTGTCAAAACTGTCCCAGCTGGTTCAGAAGACGTAGACTTAAATGATGAAGTTGAGGAAAATTTCATTGTCGATTCTTATTGGGTGCAATATCCACGCATCACCCCCATTGACTCCAACGTTTCAGAGCACGTTGGCGATCGTGACGAAAACTACTATCGTATCCTTTTGGAGCGGAGCAATGATCCTCGCTTGCCTGATTGCACCACCAAAACCGTCACTCGCTCCAGCAAAGACGGTGACTACACCACCACCGTTAGAGACTGCACCGAGCGCAATCAGTATGCCTACAAACTCGGTCGGGACGCTCGAGATGGCAAAATTCAGCGTGGCTACATGTGGTTTGGCAACCCCAATAGTGGTCACGATGACGGCACATATGGTGCCAATTATGGCCTGTGTGACCATATGCGATGCGTTCTTAAAACCAACTTCACCAATTGCGCCCAAGCAAACGACGTCATCAATTTGAAAGATACCCAAGGTAATCCAGTTTACAACAAAATTGTAACCAGCTGCCCTGCTGGTATGTATAAAACCAATTATGTAACAGTGGTTAACACAATTGGCCGTGCCTATTCTTGTGCCACGGGTTGCCGCAAAAATCGCACCACCTGTAGCGAATATGGTTACGCTGATAATTGTGGCAGCCAAGCCGTCTCCAGTTACATTAATATCACCGGCGACGATGGCAGCGTCTTGCGTTGCGTCAATCAGTGCCGACCCAACCCCGCTCCTGGTTGCGTGACAGTTGAAATCCCCCATAGCTCCAACGGCAATTTTTGGGTAACATACGAACAGCGCTGCCCAAATACCAGCGGCTGCAATAATCCTTCATGTGGCACCCAACGCACTCGCGTCAACAAGTGGAGTGGCAGCAATAAGACCTACTATTACAGTTGTAAAAAATGGGACGCTTGCGCCAGCCAAAGTTGCACCATGCAATACAAAGAAGGATGCGTTTATCTAGCCGTGGAAGGAGGCAGCAACGCCTGCATGGAGGAAGTTTGTACCTGTCAAGGCGGCTACGTCAATAGCACTTGTTCGGCTAGTTACTACACTGGTTCATGGAGCAGTTCATGCGAGTATTGGTATTGTAAAGCTTGCGCCCGTCCCAGCGATTGTCTTCTCAACCAAACACCAGGTAAATTCGGCGGTTACATCCACAAATGTGGTAGCAATGGTTGTTCGGGCAATGATTATGTTCAGTACGATAGTTACCGTCGCTGCTCGGCGCCCACTTGCGCTAGTGGCTACAACCTACATCTGCGCTCAGACATGGACGCCACCTGTGGCCAAAATACCAATAACACCCCCGATGGCGTCTATCAATGCGAGATTGGTCCCTCGCCTCAGCCTCAAGCCCTGGGCGCCGACGATTATACCAGTGGTGAATATTCTGGCTGCGGCATCGCCGATACCGTCTGCTACCGTGTCCGCACTTGCGAGGACTACGGATTGGACGAATTTGGTCAAGGTAGCGGTTGGTGGCTATCACTTAAAGTCTCCGGTCAATACATTGCTGGTAGCCATGGTGGACGTTGCGGCCGCTACATTCCCTTTAGTCAACCGATGTGGCACACCAACGGCGATATTTATGCCGAACGAGGCGTCGATTCATACAGTCGCAACCAAAATCCCGAAGGCCATGCTTGTACCAATACGGTCATGACCGAACCTCATACCGCTAGTAATGCCTTTTCGTCAGCCAACGGCGGCGACGTCAATGTCAATTATGACTACTTTGTCGCTATGCTCGACTATGCCAAACTCCCCAGTTGTGACGACAGTCCCACGGCCCAACAAGGTTTTGTTACTTGCAAGTTCTTGCGCTCCGTGAAAGCCAGTGAACTGGCCAGCAAAGGTTTGGGGAATAAGTTTGTAGTCTTTATCGAAGGCAACTTGACTATCGATCAAGCCATCAAAGTGCCCAACGGTAATAAGATTTTCATTGTCAAAGAAGAAATCCACGTTGATCATACCGACGAAGATCGCGCTGATGCTTGCGGCTATACTTTTGAAAATGCCAAGCCCTGTCCTAGCATCGCTGACGCTCGCATTGAAGGCATCTATGTTGGCAAACACATTACTTGGGGCCACGATCCTTTCCCCTTTGATGAAGATGTCAATGCCACTGGTTTGCGTTGCGATAGTCAAATCGTTTTCGCCGGCTCACTGATTCAATACGGCGGCGCTATCATGGATGGTCATTGGGAACCCTACGATTTAGAGCTGGATAATACCTTCGTTGGTTGTCACTATGACCCCACCGGTTTTGTCACTACTATTCGCGATGGTAACAAAGAAGCGCCCACTTATGCTTTCTTTTACAAACCTGAGTTGGTCCAAGCCGATAATTTGCCCGTATGGCTCTCCAGTTCTATCGTCTCCCGTTTTGAAACCAACTAGTCAGGCACTTGTTACTTATGAAAAAACATTTGCTCTCTTACCAAAACCCCGCGCCCCCATAACCGCCGCCACATCTGGCTGCGAACTCGCAGCCAGATGTAAAAAATCGTCGCGCCCACCCCCAAATTGCCCCTTGCAAATTTCCCCCACCGCATGTATAATGTTTGCATGTCAATTTTGACCATCGCCACCACTGGTCATCTCTCACCCCCCCCCAGTTCTTTTGGCGTAATCAATCGTACCCACAGAAAGGATCAGCATGCTTAAATGGTGGCGCCGTTATTGGTGGTTAATTTTGCTCGCCGCTCTCACTCTTCTTTTCGCTCTCACTTGGGCCTACGGCCAGTGGATCACTCGTCCGGCTCGCACCGCCACTGTCCCTGCTAGCATCGCTGTCAGCGAACAAGTAGCCACCGCCAAATGGAGGTCGCACTCCCAATATGTCACCCTCGCCGACGAAATTCTCACCGATCTCACCTCGCGCACCGACGCTCACGGTTTTTACGGCCAGAGTCACACCTGCCACCGCCAAAACAAGCGCTACATCTGCACCGTCGATGCTTACCCAGATATCAATGGCGTCGCCACCGCCTCCTTCCGCCAAACCATCGATGTCATTTGGGCCCGCTTTAAACTTTTTGAAGCCACCGGCGACCAAACGGTTCTCTCGCAACTCACCGATGATCTCTCCCGCTTGTTGGCCGCCGCCACTTCGTGGGAAACCACCTTGCAAACCCATCGCTACAATTGTCTGCTTATGTCCGAACTCGTCAATTCCGACTTGCTGGATGACTCCGTGCGTCTCATGGCCAAAAGCGTGTGCGACCTAGGCGATTTCGAATTTTTCCCCTACTCAGATTTGTACTACGATCAGCACCAGCATGTCATTTTTGACACCTCCACCTCGCCAGACGAAGGCTTCGTCTCTGACGAAATCACTGTTGTCCGTGCCGCCGCCAACCGCGTCGTGCCCGACGCCGAAAAAGTCGCCTACACCGTCAGCGAAGTCCAAGCGGACCTTGACGCCATGATTGCCAGCTATGCTCTCACCGGCGAAATCGCTACCAATGACAATAGCGTTGATCCCTTTTTCCGCCGCCGCTTCCTCACCCGCGAAGTTTACGCCGCCATCGATCAGGCCGCCGCCTATCTGCTCAACTCCAGCCCAGACTCCCGCTTTGCCGACGACACCGTCGCCGAACAAAACTTGCTCGATTATCTGCTGCTTACCCGCGAAACTTTGCGTTGGTATGGCCAGTCGGGCGCAGCTGATTTCGGCCTGTTTGACAATGACGCCTGTTTGCTGCAAGCCAATTTGGTTTTCTACTGGTCACAAATCGGCAGCGGCGTTGACCGCGCCACCATGGAAGCCGCGCTTAATCGCATTACTGACACGCCCAACTTTTTCGCCTATTCACCCGGCTGCCAAATCGCCCACCATCTCCTCGGCGGCGAGCCTTACGACAAAGACGAAGTCTACGGCCAAATCCTACTTTCCCACGAAGGCCACGGCATCGATGAAACCAGTTGGCACGGCGGCTTCTTGTATCATTCCAGTGGTAATAATTATGTGGATATGGTCACCGATAACGCTTGGGCCGCCGGAATTTTAGCCGCAGTCAAATGAGGAATCATGATGAAAATCTCGTGCCGCCTCCATACCATTATAATAGTCACCACCCTGACGCTCGCCACCGCGCTTTTCCGGCCCATCGCCTCTCTGGTGCAAGCGTGGACCACCACCTGCACTGAGGACGAAGATTACTCCGCCACCGCTGATTCCGCCGGCATCAAAATCAAAAATATTTGCAATTTCACCTATGACCACTCGCCCGATTCCAGCAATTGGAAAGACACCAATATC
>JAFRKU010000062.1 GCA_017431585.1 bacterium
GAGCCGATGTACATGCCGGGGCGCTTGCGGACAGGCTCGAGACCTTCTAAAACTTTGATTTGTGATGCTTGATAATCAGTCGGCATAAGGTGTCCAATTGTATCATTGGCCATTATTTTTGTCAAGCTGACAAAATTGCTCGCGCCAGCACCAATTTTAATGATATAATAGCGGCTATTATGAAAAAAAATAACAATCAAACCAAACTTTCTAAACAAAGTCGCGCCAACTTGGAAAAAGAATTGAAAGATCTAGAAGAAAACCAGTTGCCAGTGGTGGTGGAACGGATTGCTAAGGCGCGGGAGCAAGGCGATTTATCGGAAAACAGCGAATACAAAGACGCCAAAGACCAACAAGAATTGCTGGAGGTGCGCATTGGTGAAATCCAAAATATTTTGGCCAACAGTATGGTGGAAGAGTGCGCCACTGGTGAAGCTGGAGCGCAAGTGGGTTGCAAGGTAACTTTGGAAAACGACCGAGGCCGGCAAAACACTTATACAATTGTGGCCGAATATGACGAAAGCGCTGGTGGTGGCGATACTTTATCGAGTGTGTCGCCGATGGGCAAAGCCTTGTTGGGTAAAATGGAAAACGAAGAATTTGATGTACAAGTACCCGCGGGGGCGCGCCATTTCCGAGTGGTCAAGATTAATTAAAAATGTCAAGAATCGAGCAAACAATTGAGGCGAAATTGGCCAAGCGCCAGGATTTGGAGGCGCGCGGGATCAGCGTGAGTCCGTATGCTTTTGCCAAAAAACAAACGATTGCCCAGGCGATTGAACTTTTGGACACGGCCAAAGTGGTCCAGACGGCGGGACGAGTACATGCCCTGCGCGCCCACGGCAAAGTGGTGTTTTTAGATTTGGTGGATACATCGGGTAAAATCCAGGTGATGTGCCATAGTGCGCGCTTGGGTGAGGCTTTCGCGTGGCTGGCCGATACGGATCCGGGCGATTTTGTGGGCGTGAGTGGGACGGTGGAGAAAACGCGCACCGGTGAGGTGACGATTATTGCCGATGGACTCACGTTTTTGGGCAAAGCTTTGCGGCCGTTGCCGACGAGTTTTAACGTGGCTTTGGACAAAGAATGCCGTTTCCGCCAACGCTACCTAGACATGCTGATTAATGACAAAACCCGCGATATTTTGAGCAAAAGATGGCGGATTATCGCCAGTTTACGGCGGTTTATGCAGGATGAACTCGGCTACACAGAGGTGGAAACGCCGATTTTGCAGCCTTTGTACGGTGGAACCAATGCCCGGCCGTTTGTGACGCAGATGAAAGCGCTAGACGACGCCCAGATGTATTTGCGGATTGCGCCTGAGCTGTATTTAAAGCGGCTGATTGTGGGCGGCATGGAAAAAATCTTTGAAATAGCGCGCAATTTCCGCAATGAGGGTATTGACCAGAGCCATTTGCCAGAGTTTACGATGGTGGAGTGGTATCACGCCTATGCCGACTACAACGTGATGATGGATGAAATAGAGCGCTTGATCCGCTATTTACATCGGCAAATCAATGGCGGCGAGACATTGTTTGTGGGCGACCATGAGGTCATTTTGGACGGGGCGCAGCCCTGGCGGCGCTACACGCTCAAAGACAGTTTGCAAAAGTTCATGAATTTGGATGTGGACGCCTTGTCTGACGCGCAGCTGCAAGACTTGCTGGATCACTACAGTTTGAAACCAGTGGGAGAATTTACCCGTGGTAAGGCGATTTTTTCGCTGTTTGATCATCTGGTGACGAGCAAGCTGGTGGCGCCAACGTGGATTATTGATTATCCGCAAGACGTCAGCCCCTTGGCGAAAAAACATCGCAGCCAGTCGGGCCTGGTAGAACGCTACGAGCTGTATATCGGGGGCAAAGAAATTTCGGATGGCTGGAGTGAGATCACGGATCCGCTGGAACAGCGGGCACGGTTTGAAAACGAGCAAAAACGGATGCGCGAGGGCGATGACGAAGCGCAACCGATGGACGAGGATTTTTTGATGGCGATGGAATACGGCATGCCGCCTTTGGGGGGCGTGGGCTTGGGGATTGACCGGTTGGTGATGCTGCTGACGAATACTTGGTCCATTAAGGAAGTGATTGCTTTCCCGACTTTAAAAAGTGTGTGCTAAAGGAGAAAAATCATGTTAGATCCGCAATTTATACGAGAACACAGCGACATTGTGAGCCAGGCGACGGCTGATAAACAGTTGGATCCCAAAGTGGTGGACGACTGGATAACAGTGGATCAATCGCATTTAATTGCCTTGCAAGAGGTGGAAAAATGGCGCCATGAAAGCAATGTTAACGCCGAGGCGATTAAAAAAGCGGTGGCGGCGGGCGGCAAACCGGATCCGGAGCTGGTGGCCAAGGGCAAACAGATCAAGCAAAAATTGAAGAAAGCCGAGGAAACTTTCCATGAACTCGATGACGAACTGATCGAGCTGAGTTTGCAAATTCCCAATGTCCCGGCCGCCGATGTACCAGTGGGCCCAGATGAAAGCGGTAATCAGGTGGTCCGGCAAGAAGGAGCTCTCCCCCATTTTGATTTCCAGCCGTTGACTCATGGCGAATTGATGGCAAAGTTGGATTTGCTGGATACCAAGCGCGCGGTGAAAATCGGCGGTTTTCGGACATATATGCTTAAAAATGAGGCCGTGCTACTCGAGCAAGCGCTGCTGAACTATGCTTTGTCACTGCTGGTGGCGGAAGGTTTCACCCCGATGAGTGCGCCCTCGCTGGTGAAAAAAGAAGCGATGATGGGTACCGGCTATTTCCCCTGGGGCAATCAAGACCACTACCGGACGCAAGATGAGCAAATTTTGGCCGGGACGGCGGAGGTAGCTCTGACCAGCTATCGCCAAGACGAGATTTTGAGCGAAAAGGAGTTGCCGTATAAAATGGCGGGTATATCGCCGTGTTTCCGGCGCGAAGTGGGCACCTATGGCAAAGATACCCAAGGCGTCATCCGGGTCCACCAGTTCAACAAAATCGAGCAGGTGGTCTACACGGTGGCCGATGAGGAAGTGACACGCGAGTGGCACCAAAAAATGCTGGGTTACAGCGAAAAACTGCTGCAGAATTTGGGTATCCCCTATCAAGTGCTACTGATGTGTACGGGCGACATTGGTGCCGGTCAGCGCAAAAAATACGACATTGAAAGTTGGTTTCCGGGGCAAAACAAGTATCGCGAGACGCATTCGGCCAGCTATTTCAATGATTTCCAGGCTCGCCGGCTCAACATCCGCTACAAGGCGGCCGACGGCAAGCTTAAGTACGTGTACACTTTGAATAACACCATGGCGGCTTCGCCGCGGTTGCTGGCGTGTATCATCGAAAACTATCAGCGCGCCGACGGCAGCGTGGGCGTGCCAGAGGTGTTGCAACCGCTGGTGGGTTTCAAAGAAATCCGCCGGTAAAGGGGTCGTCCAGCTGGGTAGCTTTAAGGTAGCGCTGTCTGCATACTTTGCTGTAGCACCAGCTAGCGGCGGCTGAGAGCCAACTGGCC
>JAFRKU010000063.1 GCA_017431585.1 bacterium
CAAATCGCACAACTGGTATTGGAGCGGCGGCTGGCAAGACGGAGCATCTGCTCCTGAAGATGGCTCTGTCTGTAGTAGTGGCGATGGTTCGCGTGAGATGGGCACCACCGTTTATGCCGGCTATGGCCATCGCAAATATGAATGTGCCAGTTTATCTAGCAGTTATAAATGTACCAATGTGTCCACATATCGCACCATCGATGGCGGCAATTGGAACCGCAGCTACTGCTCCTTTTGGTATTGCAAGTCCGCCGCCCGCTCCAATCAGTGCTTGCGCGATCAAGATCCTGGTGAATTCGGCGGCTACTTGCGCGGTTGCGGCAATTCTTGCTCCGGCGGTTCGTGCGACACCAGCAATAATTGTTACGAAGACTACTATTATGAAGCCCGATGCAACGCCCCCACCTGCTCTCGCTACCAATTGCACTACCGCACCGACTACAATCAAACTTGCGGCCAACCGTCCATCAATATTTACAATGATGACGGCACCATTAATCTTTCGCGCCAGTACGACGTGGAAAATACTTGTGGCACCAAAGGCTACTACTCTTGCAATGTTGGCCCCGCGCCAGTCGCCGACTCGTCCTGGCGCCAATGGGCCGGCGGTTTCAATGTCAAAGGCACACATGTGGCTCAAACTGGCTCTTGCCACACTGGCGATACCGTCTGCTACCAAATCGCCAGCTGTCCGGCCGGCTATCAAGAGTATTCAGCCGAATGCAACGGCATTTTCGTCTCCGCTCCCAAGGTCGCCGGTCACTATCCAGCCGGGCCCAATGGTGGTCGCTGCGGTCGCTGCTGGAGTTTCTCCCAGCCACAAATGTACGTCGCTGGCGATACCTACGCTGGCAACAACATTGACTCCGCCCTGCCGCTCACCCGTATCGGCCTGGACACCAACCGTGCCGACATCCGCGCTGGCGCCGACGGCGATATCAATGTTTCCTACTCGTATTTCACCGACATGGTCGATTATGACCACTTGCCTTGGTGTGAAGACGTCACCAGTGGTCATCTGGATCCGCATGGCTTCATCACTTGCAAAGTCCAAACCGGCGCTTCCACTCGCTACCTGGAAAATCTCTTTGTCAGCAAGAATCTTTTCCCCGACATCGAGCACCAACGCTTTGCCGTTTTCGTGGAAGGCGACTTGACCGTGGACCAACAAGTCATCGTCCCCACCGTCGCCCCCGGCGCCAAAGGCTACAACAAGATTTTCCTCGTCCGCGACTATGTCACCATCATCAATCACGACGATGACGATCGCGGCCCCGGTCTCCGCTACGGGGTGGGCGCGGACGCCACCAGCAATGCCGCCCCCTGGGCCATCAGCAATAGCTGGTATCAATCTCATCAATCCGAAGCCGCCAGTCGCGCCCGCTGGCAGGGTATTTACGCCGCCATTAACTTCAACTTCAAACACTCCACCAAAATGATCAACGCCGGCTGCAACTACAGCTTGCGCTGCGACAATCAAATGTTGTTTGCCGGGAGTCTGATTAAATACAATGGTCTTTCCGTCACCGACGCCATGACCGAATCGCTCAAGCTGGACATCAACTTCAACGGTTGCGGTGTGGATTTGGATAGCGGTGATATCATGTGGGACGGCAACAACGGTCGCGATCTCAACGGCGTGGACGTCCTGGGCAACGGCGGCAAACCGAGTTTCATCTTCTTCTACCGCCCCGATCTCACTCGCATCGAAAATCTGCCCTCGTGGTTTGGCCACAGCCAAGTCCAAAGATACGAAAGTAACTAAAGCCACACGGGCCAGTCAGTTATTAGGCGCGCGCCTAATAACTGACTGGCCCAAACCCTCTCCACATCTGGCTGCGAACTCACAGCAAGAAGCGCCAAATTACCTCACCGTCGTTAACGACTGTTGCCGACAGGAGCCGCGCCAGCGCGCTCGCGCCACCTCACTGCCAGAGCGAGGTGGCGCGAGCCGTCACCACGAAAAATTGGCCGGCGGCTTACGCCGCCGGCCAATCAATCCTTTTTCCTTATTTTAATAACTCACCTTATTCCCCGTCGGCACGATACTCACCCAAATCTTCCCGCGCGTCAGCGCGATGTCTTTGTTCTTGCTATCGGTGAAAACAATTTCGCTCTCGCGCGTCTTTTTGCTCCAGTTGATTTCGGTCGCTTTACCGTTGGTGAAAAGCAAGCCTGTGCCTTTACCCACTAATTCATACAGCAGATGTTTCTTGTCGTCAATCGGGCCCTCTTCATTAGCAAACATCACGATCACGTCCGAAACGGCAATTTGCTGGCCGTTTTCCAAATCAGTGTGGGCGCTGCCACCCTGCTCCCGCTTGTAAGTGTTACTCGCCGCGTCGTATTTCCACGTCACGTCATAAGTCGGCTGTCCGCTCCAAAAACTGTAGCTAACCGTCTGACTGCTGGCTTTCGATTCTCCGTCCTCAAAGCTCCAGCCGGTGTAGCCTTCGCTCCAGTCTTCACCCGCCACCGTTTTGCCTTTAACTTTGGTGTCCGGCGACATATTCGTCCAACCGCGCTTGACCCCCACCGCCCACAGTTTTTCCGTGGAGGTGGTCATCGTGTGCTCGGTGGCGATGTCCACTCCCGGGATACGGTTGTAATCGCGGATAAAAGTCGGATAACCCACGCTAAACTGGTTGATGTCGTTTTCTCCCGTCCAGCCGTAATCAGACAGCTGACCCAAAGCATTGGCCGGGCCTTCCAAATTGGCGCCCCCCACGTGGACATAAAGCGGCCGGTTGAAACCACTGGCCAGCAAAATATAATACGTCCGCGCCGAGCGAATCGGCGCCAAAGTGATTTCCTCGTCCTGAGCGTCGCAATAATACATCGCCATAAACCGAGTAATCCCACCTTCAGCCACCGCTTCAAAAACGATGTCTGCACTCGTCAGTCCTGATTGTGGCCGTGCCTCGGGCGTATTTTCGATCATCACCGCCAGCGGTCGCCGTTTCTCCCAGGAAGCTTTTTCCGTGGCCGTGAAATAGTCGCCATTAAGCGGACACACTTGATCTCGCGGCTCCGTCGGCTCGATATTAAGCAAACTGCTGTCGGTCTCTTGTTCCTCTGGCATCGGCGCAAACTCCACGTTTTCCGCCACCCGCGGCTGGCTGGCTGAGCGCGAAAACACTTGTCTGCTCACCAGCGTGGAGATGATAAACAACACCACCGGTACCAAATATAATAAATTATTTTTTTTCATAATCCTTCTTTCAAGCTCGCATCCACCAGATCACCAGGAGCAATCCGGTCACCAGCAGGGTGCTCAGCAGCGTCCGGGTCAAGTCGCGCCCGTAGGCGCTCGCCTGCGTCCCCAGCAAAACTGACATGTCTATTATCTCATGTCTGCTCGCTTTTGGCAAGAGCTGATTATTTTTCTCTCGCGCCTTTTTCCGGCCCAAACTGGTGTAACGCTGTCCCATGTTATCCTCCTGTCCAAATGCGCCAAATGTCTCGGCCCGTAATCAGAGCCATCAAACCTAAAACTGCGATCAATCCGATGTAATTGACGATCGCTTCCGCTCGGGCCACCCTCTGGCGGCCAATGATTTTTTCCAAAGCGATCAGTACCAAGCGTCCGCCGTCCACCGCCGGAATGGGCAACAAGTTGACCACACCTAAATTCACCGACAAAATAGCGGCAAAAGACCAAATCTCTATCCACCCCCGCTCAAAAGTCCGCGCCTGGTTCAACTGACTCACTATGCCCACCGGGCCCACTAATTCCACTTCGGCCTTTTCCGGGCCAAACCACCCCGCCACCGCCCGAGCCAAAGAGGTCAAAATATCGCGGGCAAAATAATAAGACTCGCGTGCTCCAGCCCAGAGACTTTGAGTCACCACCTCCAGCCCATCATAATGCACGCTCATCGTGTCCGTCAGGATCACCCCCATCGCCCCTTCGCCCGCGGGCGTTTCCTCTATCGTGCGAATAGTCAGTGTGTGCAAACTTTTCTCCCCGCAAGCAAAATTTTGGCAATGCTCTCGCACCACCAGACTAATATTTTGCCCAGCGTGCGCGCTGACATATGACACAAACTCGTTGACATCCTTGATTTCATATTCCGCCCCAGTCAGATCAATGGCCGTCAGCAAACGCATGCCTGGCTCCAGCCGGGCTATGTCTGCCGGCGAATCCGTCGCCACTTCGCTGATAAGTACCCAGCCCTCGCGCCGCTCTGGCACGCCCGCTACCGCGTAGACAATGGTGAAAATCACTGCCGCCAGCGCGAAGTTAGCTAGCGGCCCCGCCGCAATCACCGCCAACCGTTGCCACGCTGGTTTGCGATAAAAAAGTTCGTCCCCGCGCGCCTCTGTTGCCGCCGTTTTCTGCCGTTTACTATCGCACGCCTCGTCTGCCGCCAGCGCGTCTTCTCCCGCCAAATTGACGTATCCGCCAATCGGCAGCCAATTGAGCACAAATTGTGTCCCACGCCACTCAAAAAGTTTACATATCCGCGGCGGGAAACCAATCCCAAACTCCGGCGCCGCAACCCGAAAACCTTTGGCCACCAGCAAGTGACCCAACTCGTGGGCCACCACGATCACCACCATTATCGCCAAAAAAATTATAATCGTGGTCAGCAACATCACACTTTCATCAACTCTTTTTGTTTGGCCGCCGCCATTTCATCCACTTGCGTCATCAACTTTTTCACTTCTTCTTCCAACTTCGCCAAATCAGCCTTGATATCATCTTCCGAAACTCCCGCTTGCCCTTTTTGCGCTTCAATCTCTTTTTTCATCTCGCCGCGCACCTGCCGCAGGGCCACTTTACCTTCTTCGATCTTTTTTTGCAGCGTTTTGACCAAATTTTGTCGACCCTCGGCCGTCAGCGGCGGCACACTGATGCGAATGATTTCCCCGTCCACCACCGGATTCAAATTAATTCCCGCCACTTGCACTCCTTTTTCAATCGCCCCCAAAAGCGACTTGTCCCACGGCGAAATCACCAGCAGCGTCGGATCGCTCACCGTGATGGCCGCCACCTCCGTCACCCGCATTTGCGCGCCATACGCCTCCACCCGCACACTATCCAGCAGTTGCGGACTCGCCCCGCCAGTGCGCAAACTTGCCACCTCGGCGCGGATGTGCTCCATCACTGGCCCGCTGACTTGTGAAAATTTTTGTGTCTCAAACATAGCATCCTTTTGTTGCTTTTGTGGGTATTATAACACAATTTTTGCCAAAATTGGCCAAAAATGAGGTCTTGCTCCGAGTTCGCAGCCAGAGATGTGGCGCCATTTTTACACCATTTGCGCATTTTCCGCGTTGTCCACAATCATTTCCGTCGGCGGTACAGGCAAATACAATTTTTGCGGCGGTTGACGCTGGCGGGATTTCCACAAATCCGTGATAATTTTCAACTCCTCAATATGCAGCAGCTTCGATAACAAAATATACACCGTCAACCCGACCACACTCGTAATCCCCGTCAGCGCCAAAAGCGGAATCACCCGCGACGTATTGAAAACCAAATTATCCAGCAGCTTAAACGGAATGTACAAGCTCATCGCCATGATCACACTCATAGTGTAAATTTTCAACTGGGTGACGACAAATTCGCGCGTCAGCAAATGTTTGACCCGCCGGTTTAAAAAATAAACGTACAAAAACGTTTCCAAAAATGCCATGATGCAAATTGTCCAGGCAATGCCATACAATTGATTCTCCGGCATCTGTACGCTCAGCGCACAACCGATAAAAAACACACAGGTGATACACAGGGCAATCAAAAAGGGAGTCAGCGTGTCCCGCAGGGCGTGAAAAGCGCGCACCAGCAGGTGAAACATCGCTTGCATCGGGATGGAAACGGCCATAATCGCCACCATTCGTCCCACCATCACCGTCAAATTCCAAGCAAAGTTACGCGTCCCAAAAATCAGCCGCACAATCGGGATGCGCAAAATGATGAGCAACACCGCCACCGGGCAGGCCAAATAAGCAATTTGGTTCATCGATTGCAACACAATTTTTTTAAAACGGCTCACGTCTTCTTCGTCGGATAAATTGGACAAAAACGGCAGCGACGCTTGACCAATTGGTACGCCCACAAACCGAATCGGCATGTTTACCAGCGAGCGCGCCAGAGAAAACAAAGTGTAACCCACGCCCGCCACCGTGGTAATAAAATACGATAGCCCAAAGTTTTGGATTTCGTTCATCCCTAGGGTAAAAGTCCGCGCTGGCATCAAACCGAAAAGTTGCTTCACGCCCTTAAATTTCCAGTCCCAATCCCACTGATAGCGCCAGCCCAAGCGGTGGACAAAGGGAATTTGGATGGCCATGTGCGTAAACGCACCTAAAAGCACCCCGCAAGCCGCGCCATAAATGCCCAAAGTGGGCGCCAGCAACCATGTCCCCAAAATGATGCCGCCATTGTACAAAAGTGGCGCCACCGCCGGCACGATAAACCGCTGAAAAGATTGCAGCATCCCGGTCAAAAAACTGGAAATAGCGAAAAACAACTGGCCGATCATCATAATTCGTGTGCAATTAATCACGATTTCCAATTGCTCACTTGTGTACGCCTCGCCAATCCGCGAACGACTGATCGGTTCGGCAAAAATGATCACCAGGAGCGAAATGGCCACAAAAAACGACAGCAAATAATTCAACCAAATATTCGTCAGCCGAAAAGCGCGCTTGGTATCCGTTTTTTTCACGATCGTAAACAGCGGCACAAAAGACGCACTCAAAGCGCCAATGACCAACAAATTGTAAATCATGTCTGGCACTTGAAAAGCCACCCGAAAAGCATCATATGACAGCAGCGTCTCGCCCGAGCCAGCAAATTGCGATAACATAAACCGGTCACGCACCAGCCCACTGACGGACACCAGCAGGTTAGCCACAGTAATCACCGTTGCTGCCGACAAAATGGATTTTTGCTGACTTTCCAGCCACCGATTCACAAAAATGCGATCAGACAAATGAAAAAGCTTTTTCCACACAGGCATATACTATATTATACCACGCTTCGCTGCCATTTTAGGCTCTTGCATTTTACGCTCCAATGTGCTAAAACATCTGTCATGAAACAAATCATTTTAGACGTGGAAACACAAAAAGCTTTTGACGATGTGGGCGGATTTTTCCCCGAACAATTAGGCATTTCCTATGTGGGGGTGTGCGTGCGCGATGGCTTTGCTGGCGACGGGGAAATGATGGGCTTTTTTGAAGCCGATTTACCCAAACTTTTCCCGCTGCTGGAAGAAGCCGACGTCGTTATCGGTTTCAACATCGATAACTTTGATATGCCCACTTTTACCAATTATTACTCCGGTGACATCAAAAAAATTCCCACGCTTGACTTAATGACTCAAATTAAAAAAGCCAGCGGTCACCGGATCAGTTTGGACGCTTGTGCCAAAGGCACATTCAATGATCACAAAACCGGCGACGGTCTGGACGCCATCCGTTACTACCGCGAAAAACGCTTTCAGGAGCTGGCTTCCTACTGTAATCAAGACGTCAAACTCACCCGCGAGCTATACGATTACGGTCGCACCCACGGCGCCGTCAAATTTTACAACAAATGGAACCGCCTCATCGAGTGCCCGGTCGATTTCAGTTTTAAACCCAAACATTCCGCTGGCACGCAAGTTAGTCTGTTTTAGTTAATTTGGCGGCTACATCAGCGCGGAATTGAGGCAGCGACCGGATATGTAGTGTAAAGTCTCGGGCATTTTCCGTAATGTTCGTCTGCGGACCTACGTCTAAGTTTTGCCTATTTATCGCAATTTTTGTGTCATTTTGTACAATTTTTTGTAACATCGAGAGCCACACCGACATCGAGATCTGACTGGCCAACTCTTGGCTATAAAAATTGTACAATCGCCCCAGCAGTGACAAATCAAAAGCTTGAAGTGACGTCTGCAATTGCTCGCTCACTCGCGTCCCGATGCTACTAATCACCTGTTGCTGCCGGGCACTGCGGGCAAAATCCGAACCTTCCGCCGATTGTGCGTGGCGCGAGCGCATAAATTTTAAAGCCGTCGCCCCGTCAAAATGTTGCCACCCGGCCTCAAAGCTGACCGTTTCATAAAGTGCCGCCGGATCAAAAACACTGGTCGTATCTACGTCTTCTCGCGGGAATTGCTCGTCGGCAAAAGCCGTTTGCACCTCCACGTCCACGCCCCCCAGCAAATCGATAAACCGTCTCACTTGCGCCAGCGTCAGCACCAGCGTGTAATCAATCGGTACTCCCGTCAGCTCGCTGATCTGCTCGCTCACTCGCGCTCGAGCCGTGTCCGTGTCTTGTCCGCCGCCAGCCGCCGCATACCAACTATTAATCCGGCTGCGGGTCCCGTCCGAGTACAAATCACGTGGTAAACTCAGTAAATTCACCACCCCCGCCTGCGTATTAATCGCCACTATTATAATAGTATCCGTCATCGGGTAAGAATGCTCGCGATTATCCAACTCATCGCTGCCCAAAGCCAGCACGTACGTCCAGCCTTCATGCGCCACCACCGCCATCTCTTGACTGTCGCGCCACAGCTGCCAGAGACTTGAAACATCAGTTTGCGCCTGGCGCAAAGCGGTCGCCGTCCTCGAGTACACCGACCAGCCACCCAAACTTAAAGCCAAAGCACCTATCGCCGCCAACCACCCCAGCCACTGCCACCAGGCGAATCTCGCCTTACCAGTGCAACTCTGGCTTGACATAATCCGCCTCCATGCCGTCGTCATGATGAAACCCCAGCAAATGCAACAATCCGTGCTCGGCGTAAAACCACAACATTTCGTCTACCAACTTACCTTTTTTGCGCGCTTGCTTGACGGCTTCATTAAAATTAATCGCGATGTCACCCAAGTGGCGCGGCACCCCGGGTGGCAGAGTAAAATCGCCCTCGCCCGGATCGTACTGAGGAAAACTGAGCACGTCAGTCACTCCCTGATGACCAATTTGTTCATTCAAAGCCTTGATTTTGCGCGTCCCCACGATGTGGATGTCCACAATCGCTGCCTCGATCTGATGCGCCGCCAAAAACTTTTCCGCCCGCTCCCGCAGCAGCTTGCGATCGACTAAATAGCGCGAATTGACAAACAAATTGATCATGATCATAGCCAATACGTATTATACCACGCCCGCGGGAACATTTGGCAGCCAAATTGCCCGCCGTCCCACTCGGTATCTATGGTATAATAGCGCCACATGTCAAGACAAACTGATGCGCCGCTTACCCAACTGAATAGCTTCAAGCTGCCCAGCGTGGCCCGCGAGCTTTGGCTCGCCACCAAACGGTCCCAACTTCAAGCCGCCATCAACGCCAGCCACCACCGCCACCCGGTCATTTTAGCCGGCGGTAGCAATATTTTGTTGCCCGAGCACCCGCTGGAGCTAGTTTGGCAATTGCGCGATGACCTCCTTCCCATTGAACCAGACAGTCAAGGTCGTGTCTCCGTCTGGGCCGGTACTTCACTCTCGCGCCTTATTAATAGCACCATCGCTCACGGTTGGCCTGGCGGGGAAAACTTCGTCCTCATCCCAGGCTCCGTCGGCGCCGCCGTCTACAACAATATCCACGGCTACAGCAATGATTTTATCGGTCGCTACGTCACCGGTGTGGATGCCTGGGATTTCCAGGACCGCACTTGGGTTCACCTCGACCATGACCAATTGCAATTCGGCTACGATACCTCGCTTTTCCACTCGGGCCGCTACTTGATCGCCCAAGTGGACTTGCAATTTAAAAACCAAGTTCCCTCGGGCCTACTGCGCGCCCGCTACGGCAACTACGCCCGCCAAAAACGCGTCAGCCAGCCCTACGGCGTGCCCTCGGCAGGTTGTTTTTGGGCCAACCCCACCAACTCCGCTCAGTTGTGCGCCCGCTTTCCCCAGTTTGCCAGCAAAAAACAATTTCCCGCCGGCTTTTTAATTGAGCAATTAAGCCCCGCTCATCCCGAGTGGTTTACCGGCCCGGCTCAAGTCAGCCGCCGTCACCACAGTTTTATCACCAACCCCGATGGTCAGGCCACCGGCCGCGACGTTCTGGCCTTAAGCGCAGCCATCGCCAGCAGCGTTAGGGACGAATTTGGCGTCGCTCTGCAGCCGGAAGTGGTTATTATCAAATGAAGAATTGACTGGCCGCACGTGGAGCATTTTTGCGCTCCACGGGCGGCCAAATGTGCTCCACGTGTGGCCTACCAGGCAGAAAATGATGCTCCACGTGCGGCCGTGTTGAGGTAATTGTTCACAAGCGACAAATTACCCCCTTGACATTTCCCAAAATGTGGTATAATGCATCTAGTTTAGGAAAAGTTGTATGCGTACTAAGACAACTGCTACCAGCCTGACACAAAATTCAGATTCTCCTGAAAGCCCTCGTCAAAAAATCGATTTTGCCACTGCCCTGCGCCAAGTTCACACTCGTGTCATGATCAGCTGTGCCGTCACACTGGCTTTGGGCCTCGGGCTCGGAGCGCTGGCTGATCATTATTTCCAATCAAGCCCCCGCGGGCTGTTTGTCGGCGTGGTCGTGGCGGCCGTAGTTGGCGAATGCTACTTGATCTATCAAGGTCGCCAATTAAAATTAAAACATAAACTCACCATCTAAATATATGCCAACGATATCTTTAAGCCCCAGCGTTTTATTTGCTATTGGTCCGCTCCAAGTCACCACCACTTTACTTTTGCAAATCGTGATCATCGCTGCTATCGCTGCCCTGTTTATCTGTGTGGTTCGCCACTGGCAAGCCGTACCGGGCAAACTCCAGTGGGCCGTGGAATCACTCGTTTTGGCTGCCTACGATCAAGTGGACAAAATCACCAACGATAAAGCCCGCACCGCCAAGCTTTTTCCTTTGGCCTTCACTCTCTTTATTTTCATTTTAGTCAGCAACTTGGTCACCGTCATCCCGGGACTAGGCGCCTTGTCGTGGCATGCACCCACCGGTGACATCAGTTTATTCCGCGCAGCCTTAGCCGACTACAGCATGATTTTGGTCATGACGCTAATTGTGGTTATCGGCTGTCAAGTGGTTTTCATCAGTGTCAATGGCCCGCTTAAATATGTCAAAAAGTGGCTCAATTTTTCCTCGCCTTTGGCCTTCGTCCTTGGCCTCATGGATGTCATCAGCGAATTTGCCAAAGTCCTCTCGCTGTCTTTCCGTCTCTACGGCAATGTTTTCGCCGGCGAAGTCCTCGTGGGTGTCATGACCGCCCTAGTGCCCTATTTCGTGCCCTTTCCCTTTTTCGTCCTCTCCACTTTTTCCGGCGTCATCCAGGCCTACGTTTTCGCCCTTTTGGCCACCATCTTTTTAAATCAGTCATTAGATAAGGTAGAATAAAAATTAGAAAGTATTACAGAAAGGTTATATGGAAATTGCAGCCATGAAAGCACTCGCCGCCGGTTTGTGTATGGGCTTGGGTGCCTTGGGTCCAGCGTTGGGCGAAGGTTACATCGGCGGTCAAGCGCTCAAAGCTATCGGTCGCAACCCGGAAGTGGCGGACAAAGTCAGTGGTTTGGTCTTCGTCCTGATGGCCGTGTGTGAATCCACCGGTATTTATTCGTTAGTGGTCGCTTTGATTTTGTTGTTTGCCTAAAGGAAACTGAAGTCATGGAATTATTCAATGCCTTAGGGCTCAGCTGGCCGACCTTGATTTCGCAGCTTATCAACTTTGGCATTTTGTATTGGTTGCTGGCCAAATTCGCCCTCAAACCGCTTTTGGCCAATATTGAGGCCCGCCAGCAGCAAATCAGCGAGGGCTTAGCCAATTCGCAAGCCGCCGATCAGGCTTTGGCTCAAGCCGAAGCCCAAAAAGACGAAATCGTCACCGCTGCTCGCGCGCAAGCTCGTGATATCATCGCTAGCGCTCGTCAATCGGCCAGCCAGCAAGAAGAGCAAATCGTGGGCGCTGCTAAAGCTCAAGCGGCTCAAATTATTGAGGATGCGCGCGCCAAAAACGATGAAGATCGTCAAAAAATGCTCAGCGATGTTCGCGGGCAGATCGCGGAAATTGTGTCAATTGGAGTAAAAAATGTAATCGGCGAAGTTGTGCCGGTGGAAACCGTCAATCTCCATCTTTTGGAAAGCGGTGTGAAGGCCTAAAAACTATGTCAAAAGTCAAATTGACCACCTATGTCCAAACTCTCCATGCTCTGACCGCAGGCCAGGATGAGGCTAGTGTCCGCCAAAATTTTGCCGGCTTCTTGCAATTGCTCACCCGCCGTCATCAGCTGCATTTGTGGCCAGAAATTTTGCGGCTGCTGGAAGAAAGGCTCAATGCCGGCCAAAGTGCTCTCAAAGCCACCGTTTACTATCAAGGTCAGCCGCCTTCACCGGAAATTCTCCACACGCTGCAGGAATTTTTGCAGTCGCACTTTGCTGGCCAGAGCATTCAATTTGATTTACAAGCCAAAGACATCGGCTCGGGTTTAATCGTCGACGTGGCTGGCGAGCGTTTCGATTGGTCGCTTCAGCGTCAATTGCAAGCCTTCTCCCGTCAATTAGCCTTGGGTTGAAATGAAAGAAAATATGAACGAAACAAATTTATTAGTCGAACAACTAAAACAACAAGCGCAAGCTTTCACCGGCCAATTTAAAGCCGACAAAGTGGGCACCGTCATGGAAGTGGCCGATGGTGTGGCCAAAATTTCCGGTCTTTCGGAAGTGGGCAGTGGCGAAATGGTCGAATTCGAACACGGTGAAATCGGTTTGGTCCTCAATTTGGAAGACACCAGCGTGGGTGCTATTATTTTAGGCAGCGATACCCAAATCAAAGAAGGCCAAAAAGTCAAAAACACCGGCAAAATTTTGTCCATTCCTGTCAGCGACGAATTAATCGGTCGGGTAGTTAATCCTCTGGGCGTGCCCCTGGATGGTCGCGGACCGATTAAAGCCGACACCTACAATCCCATTGAAAAAATTGCCCCTGGTGTTATCACTCGCGAAAGCGTTCACCAACCGTTGCAAACCGGGATCAAAGCCATTGATACCATGATTCCTATTGGTCGCGGCCAACGCGAACTCATCATCGGCGATCGTCAAACCGGCAAAACCGCCATCGCCATTGATACCATTTTAAATCAAAAAGACCAAAACGTCATTTGTATCTACGTCTCCATTTCCCAAAAAGAATCCAAAGTAGCACGTTTAGTGGAGCAATTGCGCCAGTCGGGTGCCATGGACTACACCATCGTCGTGGACGCTGGCGTTTCGCAAGCCGCCGCTTATTCTTATATTGCTCCGTATGCCGGGGCCGCTATTGGCGAATACTTCATGAGCAAAGGCCGGGACGCTTTAGTTATCTATGATGACTTGTCCAAACACGCCGTCGCTTACCGCCAGATTTCCCTCATTTTGCGCCGCCCACCTGGACGCGAGGCTTTCCCTGGCGACGTTTTCTATTTGCACTCCCGCTTGCTCGAGCGCGCTGCCAAACTCAATCCTGACTACGGCGGCGGTTCGCTCACAGCTCTGCCCATCATTGAAACGCAAGCCGGCGATAGCAGCGCCTACATTCCCACCAACGTCATTTCTATCACCGACGGTCAGATTTATCTGGAAACAGACTTGTTCTATCGCGGCATTCGACCGGCGGTCAACGCAGGTTTGTCCGTCTCGCGTGTCGGCGGCAGTGCTCAGACGAAAGCCATGAAAAAAGTTTCCGGTCGCCTGCGGGTTGACTTAGCTCAATTCCGCGAACTGGAATCCTTCACCCAATTTGGCTCTGACCTCGACGAAAAAACCCGTGAGCAAATCGAGCGCGGCCGGCGGGCCACCGAAATCCTCAAACAACCGCAATACTCGCCGCTCACCATGGCCGAGCAGGTGGCAGTTTTGTACGCCCTCAACAACGGCTTCGTCGATGACGTCCCGGTCGAAAAAGTGGGCGATTACGAACAAAACTTGCTCACCTATTTGCGCGATCAAGACCAGCAGGCTCTCGCACAAATTACCGAGGTCAAAGACTTGACCGACGAAGTCACGGCTACCTTGCGCAATGCTTTGCAAGCGCACAAAAAGTTATACGGGAGTGGCGACTGATATGGCAGGTTCGATCAAACTGATCAAACGACGCATTCGCTCGATTTCTTCCACGGCGAAACTGACGCGCGCCATGCAAATGATTGCCACCGCTAGCATGCGCAAAGCGGTCGACCAATCGCACGCTGCCATGCCTTTTGCCGCCGAAACGGTCAACTTCTTGCACCGCTTCGCCCACGCTTTCCGCCAAAACGACTCTCGCCACCCGTACATCACTCCTTCGGCGCATCTGGAAAAAGTTTTGGCGGTGGTCATCACCTCCAATCGAGGCTTGTGCGGCAGCTATCACTCCAATTTGGAAAAAAAGTTGCGCCAAGTGGTCACTCACCCTGAAGTGCTGCTCACTTATCCTTTAGACCAAGCGACCGAAGAGCAAAAGCAGCATCCTCCCCAGGTCGACTTCGAGTGGATCGTGGTTGGTCGCAAAGGCGAGCGGATGATTAAAAAACTCCATCAACCTATCATTGCCTCCTTCAATAAACTCAATGAAAACGTGGATTTAAAGGAATTAGACGCCGTTTTTAATCTCATTCGCGAACAGTTTGATACCGGTCGCTTCCAAAAAGTCATCGTCTTTTATACCGAACACATCAACAGCCTCAAACAAGTCCCCACCGTCGGCCAACTTTTGCCCATCAGCGAGCAAGAAGTCCGTCGCGTCTTGGACGAATGGGAACTTAATTTCCGCGATTTCATCCGCCGCGACACCAATGATGTCCAGTACGTCATCGAACCCAACCAGGACGAATTGCTGGCTATGATTAGCATGCTGCTCATCAAAATGCTTTTGCATTATTTCGTCCTGGAAAGCAAAGCTGCCGTGGAATCAGCGCGCATGATCGCCATGAAAAACGCCTCGGATGCCGCCACGGAAATGGAAGGAGTCTTGACTTTAGCCTATAATCAATTGCGACAAGGTAAAATTACCAATGAAATTGCAGAAATTAGTGCCGGCTCAGCCGCTTTAGAATAAGATATGTCAGAAAATAAAAATTTAGGAAAAATTACCCAAATTATCGGCCCCGTGGTCGACGTGGAATTCGCGCCTGACCAGCTGCCCAACATCAATCATGCTCTAGAATGCCACAATGGCGACGCCAAACTGGTGCTGGAGGTCATGCAACACTTGGGCGGCAACACTGTCCGCTGTATCGCCATGGGCAGCACCGACGGTCTCAAACGCGACACGCAAGTTACCGATACCGGCGCTCCCATTAGCGTGCCCGTGGGCGACGCTTGTTTGGGCCGGATGTTCAATGTCGTCGGCGAGCCTATCGACGGTAAACCCGATGTAGATAAAAATACCACAAAGTTACCGATTCATCGCGATGCACCAAGTTTTTCGCAACAGAAAAACACCGTAGAAATTTTTGAAACCGGCATTAAAGTCATTGACCTGATTTGTCCGTTTATCAAAGGCGGCAAAGTCGGCCTTTTCGGCGGCGCCGGCGTGGGTAAAACCGTCCTCATCCAAGAACTCATCACCAATATCGCCCAAGAACACGGCGGCTACTCCGTTTTCGCTGGGGTAGGGGAGCGAACTCGTGAAGGCAACGACTTGTATCACGAAATGATTGACTCGGGCGTCATTGATAAAACTGCTCTGGTTTTCGGTCAGATGAATGAGCCGCCCGGAGCCCGCGCTCGTGTCGCTCTCTCGGGTTTGACCATGGCCGAATATTTCCGCGACGTCCAGAAAAAAGACGTGCTCCTGTTTATCGACAACATCTTCCGCTTCACCCAAGCCGGCAGCGAAGTCTCCGCCCTTTTGGGTCGGATTCCTTCGGCCGTCGGTTATCAGCCCACACTCGCCGAAGAAATGGGCCGCCTCCAAGAGCGCATCGCCTCCACTCAAGATGGCTCCGTCACCTCCGTGCAAGCCGTCTACGTCCCAGCTGATGACAACACCGATCCAGCGCCAGCCACCACTTTTGCTCACCTGGATTCCACGGTGGTGCTCAATCGCGCTCTCTCGGAACTCGGTATTTATCCGGCTGTGGATCCGCTGGATTCCAGCTCCACCATTTTGTCACCGGATGTCGTTGGCCAGGATCACTACCAAACGGCCCGCGAAGTCCAGCGAGTCCTGCAACGCTACAAAGATTTGCAAGATATCATCGCCATTTTGGGTATGGAAGAGCTCTCTGACGAAGACAAAGTCCTGGTTATGCGCGCCCGCAAGATTCAAAAATTCTTGAGCCAACCTTTCTTCGTCGCCGAACAATTCACTGGTAACCCCGGTAAATACGTCAAAATCGCCGACACCGTCAAAGGCTTCCAAATGATTCTCTCCGGCGAGTTGGATGACATCAGTGAACAAGACTTCTACCTGAAAGGTGATATCCAAGACGTGATCGACAGCAGTAAGAAATCAGCATGAACAAATTCCATCTCAAAATTATCACGCCGGAAAAAATTATCTTCGATGACCAAGTCACCCAAGTGATTTTGCCCACCACTGACGGTCAAGTTGGCATCATGGCCGGTCATGTGCCCTACATGGCGCCCCTGAAAGCCGACGAGTTGCGGGTTTTTGCCGGGCGGGAGCACGATGACGATCATGAGCAAGCTTTTGCCATCGATTTTGGCCTAGCAGAATTTGTTGATAATCACCTAGTGGTTTTGGTGGCCGAAGCAGCCAGCGCCGAAATGATTGACCTGGACTTGGCCGAGCAAGCCAAAGCCCGCGCCCAAGAACTCATGGCCCAAAAAGTCTCCGACGAAGACTACACCAACGCCCTGGCTATGCTCGAGCGTGAGACGGCCAAAATCAAGGTGGCCAGCAAGTACCGGCTCAAGCACCGTGTCCAATAAGACCGGTAGTCACTACCGGTCAGGAAGTCAATCTGCTATGTCTACCTCTGGTCACGCTACCGCTACTAGTCCGCAACCGGTAGTCACTACCGGTCAGCGCCCACCACTAGCCTCACTTTTGCGCCCCCAAACACTAGATGGTTTCGTCGGCCAGCGTCAACTCATGGGCCGCGGCAAACCGTTGCGCACCGCGCTGGAGCGCGGCCAAGTCTACTCCATGATTTTTTGGGGCCCGCCGGGTGTGGGCAAAACAACCCTGGCCCGCTTGATCGCCACCACCGCCGCGCGCGACTTTTACGAAGTCTCCGCCGTCGCCGCCGGCAAAGGCGATATCAAAAAAATCATCGATGACACCCGCGCCCACCAGGATGAATTACTCGGACTCGTCCGCGGCGCTCCCGTGATTTTTTTAGACGAAATCCACCGTTTCAATAAAGCCCAGCAAGACTACCTTTTGCCCTTCGTCGAAAGCGGTGAAGTGATTTTAATTGGCGCCACCACCGAAAACCCCAGTTTCACCATCAACAACGCTCTCCTGTCGCGCTGTCGCACTTATGTATTTCACTCGCTGACCGATGATGACTTGGATCACATTATTGATCAGGCGCGCGCCCACTTGGGCGGCGCTCAACCTGTTGCCCTTGCGAAAGACGCGCGCGCCTGGTTGCATACGTACGCCGACGGCGACGCCCGCCGTTTACTGAATTTGCTGGAGCAAACCTGGGCCACCTACGCTGACTTATCTCTCGCCCACGCCCAAGCCAGCGCCCAACTCACCGGCCGTTTCGACCGCGACGGCGAAGAACACTACAATACCATCTCCGCCTTTATCAAATCCATGCGCGCCAGCGAGACCGATGCGGCCTTGTACTACCTGGCCCGGATGCTGCAAAATGGCGAACAACCGGAATTTATCGCCCGCCGCATGATCGTTTTTGCCAGCGAAGACATCGGTCTGGGCGCTCCCACCGCTCTGGTAGTCGCCAACCAAGTCTACCAAGCCGTCGCCAATATCGGCCTCCCGGAAGCCCGGATCAATTTAGCCCACGGGGTGGCCTATTTGTGCCAGTGTCCCAAAAACCGCTCCGCCTACGAAGCCTACGAGGCCGCCGCTGCCGATGCTCGCGAGTTCGGCAGCCTGGAAGTGCCGCTTTTTTTGCGCAATGCCCCCACCAAGCTCATGAAATCGCTAGGCTACAGCCGCGGCTACCAGGCGTATAATGATGACCACCGCTCCTATTTGCCAGACAAAATCGCCGATCACCACTATTTTACCCCAATTAGTCGTTAAAATCGCGCAAAAGTGTGATATAATACCATCTATGGCCGCTCGCCTTCGGGCTTGAGCAGCCACTTGGCGAACCCAGGTGCTCCTCCATACCTGGGTTTGTCGTTTATTTTGGTCAAAAATGTGGTATAATATCCCGAGCTCTTGATTTTGGAAGTGTCGCATAGTGGTCAATTGCACACGCTTGGAAAGCGTGAGTCCGGCAACGGCTTCGTGGGTTCGACTCCCACCACTTCCGCCATTTTTTACGGAAGTATCAAGTAAAGTTTGTACATTTGTATACAAAAAGTGATCAAAAGTATCCTATAATAAAAAATTTCGTCTCGAGGTAAAATTTTCATAAAAATATATTATAGGACTTTTAGCAAAATTTCCAGGCGGGAAAAATCATCACTATTGGGTTAAGGACCTATAATATTATAATTTTTGCTTCGCGGTTACACCCAGCGTCGCCAAACCATCGACCAGCACTCGCTGCACCACTCTGTCTAGCAACTGCCATGAGCGCGAGCTCGCCACGTCAGCCTCGTCTACCAACTGGGCATCTTGCCCCCACAGCGAATGCCACAAACTGGCCAACTGGTGCAAGTATTCGACCAGTAAATTTGGCGCTCGCTTGATTGCCGCTTGTTTGATCACCTCCGGATAGCGGGCCACCTGGCGCAGGATTTTGGCCACCGCCAGGTTACTCATCGCTACCAAACACTCGGCATCCGCCGCCGCCGGCTCGCAATTCTGCCCAAACACGGCCGCAAATTTGTCGCTTAGACTATACGTGCGCGCGACCGCATATTGAATATAGTACACCACGTTATCTTTCGACTTTTCCTTGATCCGCACCAAATCAAATGTGGTCGGTGTATCCGCCGATTTGCTCAGCATAAACAGTTTCAGTTCATCCACGTCCACCGCCGCCACCACGTCGCGCAACAAGACAAAATTGCCCGCCCGCTTGCTCATTTTAAAAGGCACCCCGTCTTTTTCCAGCGCCACCAGCCGCATCAGCAAGACCTCCAAACTCACCCGGTCGCCCGATAAAGCTCGCACCGCCGCTTGCAACCGAGCCACATAGCCGGCGTGATCCGCGCCAAAAAGATTAATCAGTTGGTCAAAGCCGCGTCTAATTTTATCGGCGTGATAGGCAATATCGCTGGCAAAATAAGTCGTCGAGCCATCGGCGCGCGCCACCACTCGGTCACGATCGTCTCCATCCGCACTCGAGCGGAAAATCAACTGTTCACCCTCGTCGTGACGGCTGGCTTCTTCCTCCTGCTCATTGGCCGGGCCGCCTTGCGGCTTGCTCAGCCGCCCCCGATAAAGCCAAGGCAACGTTTGCTCGCCCTCGTCCGTCGCCACCGTCACCGTTTGCCCGGCCAGTTGTGCCAGGGTTTGCTTGATAGCGCCAGCTTGCACTAGCGCTGTTTCGCTCACGAAATTATCAAAAACCAAACCCAAACTGGCCAAATCAGAGCGGATTGTCTCCATCATCGCTGCCACGACTCGCTCCTTCAGTTGCCGATAAAACTCCTCCTCGCTCTCACCCGCCAGTTTGTCGCCATACTCATCAAAAATCGCTTGTGCCACCGGCACTAAATACTCGCCCGGATAAGCACCCGCAGGCGGCTCAATTTTCTCGTCCGGCCGGCACAACTGTTGATAGCGCCACCGCACCGAAAACAGCAATGTCTTAATTTGTACTCCGTAATCATTAATATAGTATTCCGTCGTCACCTGGTAACCGGCCTTAGCCAGCAACCGCGACAGCGCCAGGCCCAAAATCGCCCCGCGCGCGTGGCCCACATGCAACGGTCCAGTGGGATTAGCACTGATAAACTCCAGCAACACTTTTTGTCCACGCGCTTTTCCCTGGCCAAAGTCAGTTTTACCGCTCGCCAAAGTGCAAGCAAACTCCGCCCACATCTGGGGCGTGATGGTCACATTGATGAAAGGGCCCGCCGTCGTGACGGCCACAACGCAGTCCAGTCGTGACATCGCCACCGCCATCTCACCCGCCAGCTCCGCTGGCGCGCGCCCCAAAGGTTTAGCCAGCACCAACGCCGCATTCGTCGCCACATCGGCATTCATTTTTTCCGGCGGGATGCTGAAACGCACCGCCGATAAATCCGCCTGCTCGCCGGCCACCTGAGCGATAACCGCCATCAATTTTTCTTTGACAGTTGCTAAAATATCCATCTTGCCCCCGATTATAACACATCTTTACAATGATATCCGGCGCAAATTAGACATCATCACTTGATCAGTGGCCCGCGTGCCTTCCTGCAGAAGCTGGACAATTTTGCCCGCTGCCTCGCGATCTTGGGGAATTTTTTGCAAAGCCGCGCTCAAACTGGAGCGTTGCTGTTCCAACTGCCGGATATATGAGAGCAAATCGCTCGGGTGAAACTGCCCCGTCAGCATCAAGGCCGCCCCTTGCTCTACTAAAGAGCGAGCGTTAATTTCTTGCTCGTGATAATTGGCCGCCGGCAAGGGAATATAAAGAGTCGGAATCCGAAAAGCCGTCAACTCGCTGACCGTATTGGCTCCTGCCCGGCTCACCGCCAGTCGGATCCGTGGATACAAAAAAGCCAATTCCGTCTCACTCAAAAAATCCCGGACAATATAGCGCGTGTGATCAATATTGTTTTCCGCCAAGTATCGCTCAATTTCCGCTCTCGGGTCGCGACTCTGACTCGCCGGTCCCACTTGATGCACCACCACGTAGTCGCGCGTCAGCTGCGACACAATCGGCACCACCGCTTGATTAATCTGTGAGGAACCTTGCGAACCGCCAGCCACGTACAAAACGGGCCAATCGCTCCCAGCCGAATACCACCCTGGCGCTGGAGCCTCTATCTGGAAAATTCCCGCGCGCACTGGGTTGCCCGTCACCACAAATTTCTTGATATACCAAGGTTTTTTGGTATCAGGATAAGACAGGGCCAATTTGCCAGCCGCCAGTGCCATAACACGATTGGCTCGCCCCAGCACTCGCGTTTGTTCGTGCGTCAAGCTAAATATGTTCAATTTTTTAGCCGCCAACACAAACGGCAGCCCCATGTAACCGCCAAAACTCGCCACCGCGTCCGCGTGCTCGCTGCGCAAAATCTCCGCCGCTGCTTTCAGCGTTGCCCCGTATGTCAGCGGATTAAAGCTCCCGGTCTTGGGCGCCGCAAAATCGATAAACCGAATCCCGCGCGCCTGGCAGGCGCGCGCGTCCTGCGAGCGCTGGCCCGTTGTCAACTGCGCGTACTCGCGCCCCACGAATAAAATTTCCACCCGCGCCCAACGGGCGCGTATTTCGTCAATTACGGCCAGCGCCGGTGTCAAATGTCCGCCGGTGATCACCAATTTTCTCATCGCCACCTCCAGCGTGATCTAATTTTAATCTGCCGTTTCGCCACCCCAGTCGTCGTTTTGGCCGTGTTCAAACGGCTTTTGGCCGCCCGTTCCTTGGCCGGCTGGTCTTTGGCCAAAGCCACCACCAAGCCCACCAGCGCCAAACTCACCGCCAAAGACGACCCGCCGCTGCTGATAAAAGGCAGCGTGATGCCAGTCAATGGCATCGTGCCCGAAATCGCCGCAATATTAATAAAAATCTGACTCAAAAACGACAAATAAATGCCAAAGCCCAGCAACCGTTCGTCCGCCGCCACATCTGCCGTCTCCACCAGGTGCCACACGCAAATCACAAAAAGAGCCAGTAGTAGCAACACAATCGTCACCCCCACAAACCCAATTTCCTCGGCCATAATCGAAAAAATTGAATCCGAACTCACCACCGGCACTTTGCCAAATTTTTGCCGCGACTGTCCCAGTCCTTGTCCAAAAGCTCCCCCACGCCCGATGGCAATCAGCATCTGATTAATTTGGTAACCATCGCCTAGCAAATCGGCCTCCGGGTGCAAAAACGTCGTCAGCCGCCGCATCCGGTATGGCGCCAGCACGATCATCAGAATCACGCCCACCAGTCCCGCCGCGCACAAGCCCGCGATGTTTTTAAGCGGTGCACCGGCTAAAATATACAAACCAAACACACTGGCGTACACCACCAGCAAACTGCCCAAATCCTTTTGCACCAACATCAGCAACGTCGGCACGCTCAAATACAGCAAAAAAATTTTCCAATCCGTCGTCCGAGTAAATAGGTAAGCAAAAAATATAATCATTCCCAACTTGACCAACTCCGCCACCTGGATACTATAGCCAAACAGCCGAAACCAACGATACGCCCCGAAAATACTCTCGCCAGAGCGGAAAAATGGCGTATTGATCGGGATAAAACACAAAACAATCAACAACAAACTGCACCCATATGCCACATACGGCCATTTACCGGCCAAAAGCGCGCGCGGCCGGACGTGGACCATCGCACTCATCAGGGCCAAACCGGCCACCAAACTGATGCTTTGGCGTGCTACCTCGCCGAAAGGATTGCGCGCCGCCGCCACGTCAAAAATGAAATATATGCCCACCAGTGACAAAATGATCGCCAGTGCTACCAGGATTTTCACCTCATTGTTTTTCACCACTATATTATATCACACCAATTTAAAGCAGCGTCACCCAGACCGCAAACAAAGCCAAAATCACTTGCACCAGCCAAAACCGTTGCACAATTTTCGGCTCCTGCCAGCCAATTTTTTGCAAATACAAGTGAATAGGTGCCACCGGCAGTGCTTTGCGATGCCAAAACTTTTTGGACACCAACTGGATTAGCGAACTGGATACCTCGATCACGAAAATCCCACCAATGATCACCAAAGCCAGCGGTTTGCCCAAAAGCAACCCAATCACCGCCAACACGGCTCCAAAAGACAGCGCGCCCACGTCGCCCAAAAATATCCGCGCCGGAAACACATTGAAATAAACAAAAGAAATCAGACTCCCGATAAACAAACAAATAAAAATCGACAGCGGCACGTCCAAAATGGAATACGAAATAATCCACAACCCCAGCAAACAAATCAAAGTCACCCCGCCGGCCAGTCCGTCCAGTCCGTCGGTGATATTGACAGCGTTGGCAAAAGACACGATCACCATCGTGGCAAAAGGCACGTACAACCAGCCTAAATCAATTGTCCCCAAAAACGGCACGTTCAAAATCGAAATCGCCAAACCCGAATACAGCCACCACGCGATCACCAACGCCACCACCAACTGAATCAAAAATTTCGTTCGCATCCGCAAGCCAAAAAAACCCGTTTTTTCAAACCCAAAAAACTTTTTGATATCGTCGTAAAGTCCAATCAGTCCGAAACTTAAAAAAGTAAAAATCAGCACCCCCACTTCGCTGTTGCTGGATTGATAATTATAAGTAATCGGCAGCTCCAACCAATCCAAAATCATCATCGCCACCAAAAGCAACACTGAGACAACCGCAATCACCAGCATCCCGCCGCCCACCGGCGTGCCCGCTTTGTCCGCGTGAAACTTGTCAAAAATCGGCGTCCGGTTGCCAAAAGCATCCAAAGTTTTTTGCCGCGCCCGTTTGAAATTTATTTTATACAGCAGTCCGATAAACGGCACAATCAGCACCATTGATATACTCAGTGACAAAAATAAAAAACCAAATAAAAGTTGCGGTGACATAATTTTTCCTTGAATTAATTTTTGGCCATCCACATCTGGCTGCGAACTTGGAGCAAACCGTCAAATTTTACCAATTTTACTTTATCCTTTCAATTTTGGCCCCCAAAGCGCGCAACTTGCCGTCCAAATTTTCGTAACCGCGATCAATCTGTTCCACCCGATCCAAAACGATTTGCGAGTTACCAGAGAGCGCCGCCAAAATCAATGTTGCCCCCGCTCGCAAATCAGACACCACGAATTCCCCGGGTCCAAAGTGAGTCGGTCCCGTGATTGCAATCGCGTGGCAAGCCTCCGGCGCGTCGTCGCTTAAATTAAAGTTGTAAGTTGCCTCCCGGTCTGCCACCTCCGGCTGAAAAACCGTGATCTTTGCCCCCATTTGTTGCAACGGCGCCACATATTGAAAGCGCGATTGCATCACCGTTTCGTGAATTGTACTCGTCCCGTGGGCCGTTGTCATCAGTGTCGCCCACAGCGGCTGCCAATCGGTCATAAAACCGGGGTGAATGCTCGTGGTTACATCAGTGGCAGCAAGAGGCTGGTAAGCAAAAAACCGAATTCCAAACTCACCCACCTGGTAACCCGCTCCAATGTCATCCAACTTCGCCAAAAAGGCCGTCAGATCTCGCTCGCGGGCGTTTTCCACGATCACGTCGCCCCCTGTGGCCAATGCTGCACAGGCATAAGACACCGCCTCGTTGCGATCCGGCATCAATTTGTGAATAGCCCCGTGCAGCGCCGGCACCCCGTAAATTTCGTAGGTTCGCGGCCGGATCAAACTAATCCGCGCGCCCATCGCGTTTAAAAATTTAACTAAATCCAGCACCTCCGGCTCCATGGCCGCGTTTTCCAAAATCGTCTTGCCCTCAGCCAACACCGCCGCTTGCAACATCGTTTCCGTGCCTGTGTGTGAATTTTTGGCAAACCGGTACGTGCCGCCCACAAACTTGCGCTCCGGCAAACTCGCTTGTACCTGGCCGTCTACCACCTCCAGATGCGCCCCCAACTTTTCCAAACCGAAAAAATGCCGCTCCAGTGGCCGGCGGCCAATTTTGTCGCCACCTGGCAGCGGTACGCGCGCGCTCCCGAAGCGATTCAGCAGCACCGGCAAAAAGGCCACGCTCGACCGGCTAAACTCCCCGCAGGAAGCATCCAGTCGGCTCTCGTGCAAGCCCGCCCCCGAAATCACAATCATCCGCTCCCCGCCGTCGCTAATCTGTGCCCCCAGATGTGTCATCATCTCGCGAGCAAACTGCACGTCAGCAATTTGTGGGATATTCAGCAACCGCGAGCTTTCGTCCGCCAACAAAGCCGCCATCATCAGCTTCCAGGACGCGTTTTTCGCCCCACCCACCCGGACACTCCCGGTCAAACGCTGTCCTCCTGTGACTCGAAATTTTGCCATACAGCCATATTATACCACTTTTTGTAAAGAATTCTAGGTCTATTTTTGTTGAAAAATCGGCTAAATATAAAATTCTTTATCAACTGCTCAAAATTGCCTTGTCAAATTCGCCAAAATTGGTGTATAATACCCACAAGGGTCGTAATAGTAAGTTATAGAAAGAGAGCAAAATATGGCTAAATTACGAGACATTATTACTAGTCAAGTGCGAGTCAAGGTCCTTGGCTTGTTCTATTCCAAACCCAATGAACTTTTCTACATCCGGGAAGCCACCCGCATTATCGACGAGGAAATCAACGCGGTCCGGCGCGAACTTCTCAAATTGTCCAAAGAAGGCTTGCTGTACACCGAAACCCGCGGCAACCGCCAATACTTTGGCGCCAACAAAGCCTACGCCTACTTCCCCGAATTGCAACAAATCGTCTTCAAGGAAAACGGTTTAGGCAAAAAAATCCGCCGTATGCGCCGCAAATTGGGCAAACTCGACTACGTGGTTTTCACCACCAGCTTTTTCAACTCCGAGCCGAAAAAAACCGATGCTTTGGATATTTTAATCATTGGTGAAGTCGTGGTCCCAGAATTGGAACAATTAATCAAAGAGGAAGAAAAAACTTTGGGCCGGGAAATCAACTTTACGGTTTTGGATAACCAAGATTTCAAATTCCGCAAACAACGTCGCGATCCGTTCTTGATGGACGTCATGTATGGCAAACGCATCATGATTATCGGTGACGAAGAAGAATTTGTGGCCAAAGTCAACGCCTAAAACTATGGTCACCGACGCCGAGATAAAATCAGTAGTCGACAAAGCGGGGCAGTTGCTGTCCCGCTTTCGTGTGCCAGAGTTGCGCGAGCGCGAGCGCACTCTCAGCGACCAAACTTTGCAGCCGGATTTCTGGACTCGCCCGGACGCCAAGCAAACTATGCAAGCTCTAGGCGACGTCCAAGACGATTTAGCCTCCGTCGCCAGTCTGCAAGAGAAGCTCAGTGACATTGAAACTGCGCAATTTTTATGTACAGAAGAGCCAGAAAACACCGATTATTGCGCACAATTAGATACGATTTTTTCCGAGCTCAAGCAGACGGTTGACCTCCTGGAACTCAAAAAATATCTCTGTGGGAAATACGATCACGCCGACGCCATTTTTAGCGTTCACGCCGGCCAAGGCGGCACGGAAGCCATGGATTGGGCCAGTATCCTGGCCCGCGCCTACACTCGCTACTTCGAGCGCCAAGGCTGGAAATACTCGCTCATCGACGAAAGCCGCGGCGAGGAAGCCGGAGTTAAAGCCATTAGTTTTGAAGTCAAAGGTAAAAACGTCTATGGCCTGTTGCGCCACGAAGCCGGCACCCACCGCCTCGTCCGCCTTTCGCCTTTCAATGCCGATAGCTTGCGCCAAACTTCGTTTGCTTTAGTAGAAGTCTTGCCCATCATCGATGATGCCGACCGCGAAGTACCGATCAATGAAGCCGATTTATCCTGGCATTTCACTCGCGCCGGCGGCGCCGGCGGCCAAAACGTCAACAAAGTCAATACCGCCGTCGAGCTGACGTATTTGCCCCTCGGCCTCGTGGTCCGCTGCCGTGAAGAGCGCTCCCAAGCCCAAAACAAACAGCGCGCCCTGCAAATTTTGCGCGCCAAACTCGCCGTCATGAAAGAGGAGCAGCAAGCCGAAGAAATCACCGCCCTCAAAGCCGGCAAAACCATGGCCTCCTGGGGCACGCAAATTCGCAATTACGTCCTCCATCCTTACCAACTCGTCAAAGACACCCGCACTGGCGCCCAAACCAATGACACCGCCGGGGTGCTGGACGGCGACATGAACCAATTTATCTTTACCGCTTTAGCCCAACTTAGTGTATAATAGCCTTCGTGACACAGACACCGGTAGCCACGCTGCTGCCTTTAACTAGCTTAGCTAATTTTTCCGCCGCCCTCGATTTTCTCTCGTGGCTCAAGCTCACCGGCCAGCAAGGCTGGCAAATGCTGCCCGTCCATGATCCGCTTGATACGCCCTATCG
>JAFRKU010000006.1 GCA_017431585.1 bacterium
CCGGCCGAGCGGCTGCTGGTGGAAACCGACGCGCCGTTTTTGTCGCCCGAGCCGGTGCGCGGTCGGCCCTGTGAGCCGGCTTTCATGGTCCACACGGCGCGCCAATTGGTGGAGTTGGGCGCCGACAGCCAACAATTGTACCAAAATGCCCTTGACATTTTCGGGGTCCATCGGGTATAATAGGGGGCGTTTATGTGTAAATGGATGCGATGGCTGGGGGTTGCGGCGTTTTTGTTGGGATTAACAACTTCAGTTGGTGTTACTCGTGTCAGTGCTAAAGCTTGTTCTGTTACTATGGACGATGAATGCGAAGCGCTAGGCAAAATATGCGTTAATGACAGCAATGGTCCCCGATGCGAAGATCCAGCCACAGAGGAAGAGCTGAGAGCCGATCCTTGTTTACGTTTGCCAGAAACGGCCAGAGAGTCTTGTTGGGCATGTATGCACCCAGAAATGGGAGGTCAGCAGCCTCAAACTGCTGCTGAAATTGGTCGTCCTAGTGGTTTCTGGACCGCCATTGGTTGCGTTTCGACCAAACCGTCCACCGCCATCCAGCAAATTTTATCGGTGGCGCTGGGGATTAGCGTGTTTGTGGTCATCAGTCAGATCTTTTTGGGTGGCTTCGAGTTGGTAACCAGTCGCGGTGATCCGGGCAAGCTACAAAACGCCAAAGAGCGGATTACCAACAGTGTGTTGGCACTGCTGTTCGTCATTTTTTCGGTGGCACTGCTGGAATTTTTGGGCGTGCATGTGCTGGAGTTGCCAGGGTTTTTCAACGCCTCCAGCGAAATAAGCACGTCTTAAAGGAGCAAGCGGTGAGAAAGCGCACGCTCAAGGGCACAACTCAGATACGGATTTTACATTGGGGTATCGGTATTTTGCTGGCGCTGGGCGGCGCTGGTCCGGTGGCGGCACTGGAGTGCGAACAGGCGACTTCGGCGGTCACTTGCGCCGATGATAATGGCCGCTGGATCCCGGAAACTTGCACGTGCGTGATGCCGGGCGATAGCAGCACGGGCGGGAGCACTAATCCGTGCGATCGCTTGCCGAAGATGGCGGTGGAGATGTGCAATGAGTGTATGGGTGAGGATGAATACAACCCGAAGGGCTTTTGGACGGCCGTGGGGTGCATTTCCACCACCCCGACGACGGCGGCCAAACAAATCATGACGCTGATGATGGGCGTGGCCGGGTGTGTGATCGTGGGCGCGATTTTTTACAGCGGCTACGAATTAGCGGTGAGCAAGGGTGACCCTGGGCGGGTGGCGGCGGCCAAACAAAGGATCGCCAATGGTGTCATTGCCTTGCTGATGATCATTGGCTCGACGATTTTCTGGGATTTGGTCGGAGTGAAATTGCTTGAGTTACCGGGATTTTTCAGTAATTAGTAGACGAAAAGTGTACAAAGGGGAAAGTTTTTCGAGTAGACTCGAAAAACTTTTTAAAAAAGCGGCAATTGCTCGACGACGGGGGCGGCGGGCGGGACGATTTTGGGCCGGCGCGGGCGAGGAGTGACAGCGCGATGAGGATTTTTGCCGGCAGCCTGCCAGGCAAGGCGGAGCTGTTTGACTTTCCAACAAAAAAGTTTGCCTTTGTCACGGGCCTGAGCATCACGGACGAAACTGAGGGCTTCTTCGATCAGACCAGGGGCGGTGTATTTGCACAAGTGCAAATAAATGTTTTTGTGGTCGGGATCACCCAGCTCTTGGCAGAGACGCAAGGCTTGGAGTTGCTCGGGCGTGGAGACAAATTTATTGACTTCCACGTGGGTGAAGCGGTCGGCTGAA
>JAFRKU010000064.1 GCA_017431585.1 bacterium
GCCGGGTGGCCGCGCGCGAAGCGCGCGGCCCACTGCAAACACCCGCGACCGTCATCACGACCAAGAATCCAACCATGCCTAGCGACGTATGCAAATTGTTCGCTGGCGTTTGGTGCGATGTCAAATTTTTATTGTCCCCACCATTGCGGCCGCAAAAAGCCGCCCGTGCATGCCAATAGAGCATGACAGACCTTTCTAGTTTAATGCACACGAGGTTCTAAACGAAGCAGAACCTCTAGGTGGATTACTCGGCAACATAAGCCGATACCCTAAAGGTTCTGCTTCACTTATGTTGCCTTATTCAGTAATCCAGTGAGTATTATATCATATTTTTGGCGCGTTTGGGGAAGCAAAATTAAACAAGAGTACAATTGCCTCGGCTGCCGCTGGTGCCCAAGAGAATCAAGATATGCCTTGTATTTAGCCTAGATTGTGTGCTATCATATGGCTATGAAGTTATTTTATATAGATGAAAGTGGTGATACTGCGACTTTTTCTCAAGGTGGCAGAAAATATTTGGTTTTGTGCGGTTGTATAGTAGATGACGGTGATTATTTGGAGATTGAACGTCGACTGCGAGATATTAAATTGAAATACTGGAATAACAGCGACATTGAAATTAAATCAATTTTTTGCGGTATGCTAATCCGGACTTGCCAGCGTTTTCTCCTCATTGGCGTTATCAGGAAACGACGTCGGTGAAATTGATGAAGGTCAACCGGATTTTACACCAAACTCTGCCCCGTCATTTCCGGCGGCACATCGATATCCATGAGACGCAAAACGGTGGGCGCGACGTCGGCGAGCAGACCGTCGTGGTGCGTGAGAGCGGTCACACGCTGGTCGCATGGGACGATAATGCACGGCACCGGATTGGTGGTGTGCGAAGTTTTGGGCGCACCGGTGGTTTCATCCAACATTTCTTCGGCGTTGCCGTGATCGGCGGTGACGATGACGTCGTAGCCGGCGGCGGTGGCAGCGGGAATTATTTGGCTTAAAGCGGTATCGATCGTTTGGATGCCTTGGAGTGTGGGAGCAATTTTGCCCGAATGACCCACCATATCAGCATTGCACAAATTGGTGGCGATGAAATCATAGTAGTCGGTTGACAATTCGTGCAGCAAGCGGCGCGTGATTTCGGGCGTGCGCATGTAGGGCTTTTCGTCGTGGGTTTTGATATCCGAGTAGCTATCGAGCATGATGCGGTCTTCGCCTTCGAAAGCCGTTTCGCGTTTGGCATTGAAAAAGAAAGTCAGGTGCGCGAACTTTTCGGTTTCGGTGACGCGCAATTGCTTTTGGCCGTGGGCCGCCAGGACTTCACCTAAAGTATTTTTGATGTCTTCGGGTGGATAAGCGACGAGCACTTGGTAGTCGGGTTTGTAGCGAGTCATGGTGACAAATTCCAAATCGTCTTGGTCTTTGATAGACAAGAGGCGTTCGGTGAGTTGGCGGGTGCGGTCGGTGCGGAAGTTGGCGAAAATGACGGCGTCGTGGGTGCTGATGGTGCCGACTTCACCTTCGTCGTCGATTTCGATGAGCGCTGGTTCGATGAATTCATCGGTGAGACCGTGAGCATAGGCGGCGTCGATGGCGGCTTCGGGAGTTTTGAATTTGTGCTGACTGTCGGCTTTGCCTTGCAAGACATCGAAAGTTTTATCGGTGCGCTCCCAATTGTGATCGCGATCCATGGCATAATAGCGGCCGGAAATGGAAGCGATTTGCCCAAGGCCGATGTCTTTGATATAGGTTTCCAATTCGCGCAAGTACTGTTTGGCCGTCTGCGGCAGAGTGTCGCGGCCGTCGGTAAACACGTGCAAAAAGACCCGCGGCACGCCGGCTTGTTTGGCCGCGCGCAGAAGCTGGAAAATGTGATTTTCGTGGGAATGCACGCCGCCGGGAGAAAGCAAGCCCTGGATGTGGAGAGTGGAGTGGTATTTTTTGACGTGGTCGAAAGCGGCGGCAAAAGCTTGATTGTGGTAAAAACTCTGGTCGGTAATCGCTTTGTTGATTTTCACCAAGTCCTGAAACACGACGCGGCCGGCACCGATAGTGAGATGATTGACTTCCGAAGTGCCCATTTGGCCGGCGGGTAAACCGACGGCTTCGCCACTGGCTTGCAATGTGGCGACCGTGGGCAATTGCATGAGCTGATCGTAATAGGGAGTTTGGGCGCGAGCGATAGCATTATTGGGGCCATCGGGAGCCAGGCCCCAACCGTCTAGAATAATAAGCAAAACTTTATGTGTGGTCATAAACGAATTTCCATTTTTGTCACTTTAGTCACATTATTCACTTTTTGTGTACAAATGGGAGCGAGGCATAGGTGGCGCGCTCGCCCCGCTCGCGCTCGATAGCCATGAGGCGATTGTATTTGGCGATCCGCTCGCTGCGGCATAAAGAACCCGTTTGATTTGGCCGGTGCGGGCGCCAACAACGAAGTCGGCAATAAAGGTGTCAGCGGTTTCGCCGGAGCGATGAGAGACGACGGCCGTGTAGCCGTGGGCTTGCGCGAGTTTGACAGCGTCAATGGTTTCGCTAACCGTGCCGATTTGGTTGAGTTTGATTAAAATAGAATTGGCAGCGTGCAAGTCGATGCCTTTTTGCAAGCGAACCGGATTGGTGACAAAAAGATCGTCACCAACGATTTGCAAGCGGTCGCCCAAGCGAGCGGTTTTGGCGACAAAACCGTCCCAGTCGTCCTCGC